>NZ_JACJDM010000035.1:7336-10024 GCF_014163545.1 Pseudoalteromonas sp. SR45-6 | reverse complement strand
ACTTGAACCAGTGATCCTCGCCATTATTTGTGAAGGGTGGCGATGCTCTTTTTTTCAACTGAGCTAATTATTAATTAAACGTGAGGTTTTATATGTGGTGGGTGATACTGGACTTGAACCAGTGACCCTCGCCTTGTAAGGGCGATGCTCTCCCAACTGAGCTAATCACCCACATATAATTTTGATTAAATGGTGGGTCGTACTGGACTTGAACCAGTGACCCTCGCCTTGTAAGGGCGATGCTCTCCCAACTGAGCTAACGACCCCAAATAATCAATTACTAAACTTTACGATAACCATTTTATAAATGGTGGGTCGTACTGGACTTGAACCAGTGACCCTCGCCTTGTAAGGGCGATGCTCTCCCAACTGAGCTAACGACCCGTAAAGTTTTATATCTAAATGGTGGGTGATACTGGACTTGAACCAGTGACCCTCGCCTTGTAAGGGCGATGCTCTCCCAACTGAGCTAATCACCCATTTAGATATCATGTAATATGCACCATTCTAAGAATGGTGGGTCGTACTGGACTTGAACCAGTGACCCTCGCCTTGTAAGGGCGATGCTCTCCCAACTGAGCTAACGACCCATATTACAAATTTAAAACGCTACTATTAAAATAAATAGTACTGGATTTTAACCAGTGAACATCGCCGTTAGTTGTAAATAGCGGTGATGCTCTCTTTTCTTGTAACTGAGCTTGTGACCCATATTACAAATTTAAAACATGCAACTATTAATATAATAACAGGTTTTATATGTGGTGGGTGATACTGGACTTGAACCAGTGACCCTCGCCTTGTAAGGGCGATGCTCTCCCAACTGAGCTAATCACCCACATATAAATTAAAACACTACTATTAAAATAAATAGTACTGGATTTTAACCAGTGAACCTCGCCGTTAGTTGTAAATAGCGGTGATGCTCTCTTTTCTTGTAACTGAGCTTGTGACCCATATTACAAATTTAAAACATGCAACTACTAATATAATAACAGGTTTTATATGTGGTGGGTGATACTGGACTTGAACCAGTGACCCTCGCCTTGTAAGGGCGATGCTCTCCCAACTGAGCTAATCACCCACATATAAATTAAAACGCTACTATTAAAATAAATAGTACTGGACTTTAACCAGTGAACCTCGCCGTTACTTGTAAATAGCGGTGATGCTCTCTTTTCTTAGAACTGAGCTAATCACTCACATCTAAACAACAACTCATTGCTGCGTTGTTGTGGGGCGCTATTATAGATAGAGTTGTAAATGTGTCAACACTTGAATGAGGAAAAATGTTTTAGATGCAGGTTTTATAATCAATGCAGTAAGATTGAGATTGTTTTATAGCCAATTTACTTACATTCAATCTATATGTGCAATCAATTTACTCATTATTTAATGCAACACTTCAATAGCTAGTGGTGCCTGTTAGTCAAAAGCGGATTTGTTTTTTAATCATGAAGGAGGAGGTTACAGTCAATCGCATTGCAAAATCCAAATACCGCTAGTTAAATACGATTGATATAAAACACCGACTGTAACTAATGGAGCCTCTGTGATCATATAAATAACTGACAATAGAGTGGGGGCGTTACAGTTAATTGCTCGTATGTTCATCTTAAATTCGTTTTACTTGGTGATGAAAACGTTGTTATGAAAAACAAGAAAACACTCCGACTTTATTTTGCATATAAATGTATACCTTATTGTTTTGATGTTTTAGAGTATATTTCACCTTAGTTAATCTAGATTGTGCGCCTTTCAATCCTAATTTTTGTTTTGAAACAGCTCCCTTGCATGTATTTTGAGCGTCACGGTTTATTCATTATTCAGTTTGTTGAAAATTAAACCGTTTAAAGAAAGTTACTGAAAAAAATGTTGACATTATTTTGGTGGCTGCATAGAATGCGCCCCGCACTCAGCGATACACAGCACGGTTTAACTGCGCAAGTGTTTAGCAAAATAAATTGGGGCTATAGCTCAGCTGGGAGAGCGCTTCGCTGGCAGTGAAGAGGTCTGCGGTTCGATCCCGCATAGCTCCACCAATTTATTAAAGTGTTTGTCCTAGGGTAGCAGTTTTCTGTGTCCCCATCGTCTAGAGGCCTAGGACACCGCCCTTTCACGGCGGTAACAGGGGTTCGAATCCCCTTGGGGACGCCACTTAACTTTTATAAGTTAAAGGCGGGTAAACCGAGAAAATAGCGAACAAGTTAAGCTCGAGTCTTAATTTGTACTTAATCGCAATTACCTTAATCAGCTCAGGATGTGAGCATAACTAATCAATTGTCCTAGTGATACATTTATGTGTCCCCATCGTCTAGAGGCCTAGGACACCGCCCTTTCACGGCGGTAACAGGGGTTCGAATCCCCTTGGGGACGCCACTTACTATTTCTATAGTAGGTGTAGTGTTATTAAGATAGCTCGCCTGAAACGAGTTAAACCATTCAGTTGTCCTAGTGACACATTTATGTGTCCCCATCGTCTAGAGGCCTAGGACACCGCCCTTTCACGGCGGTAACAGGGGTTCGAATCCCCTTGGGGACGCCACTTACTATTTTCATAGTCAGTGCAGTGTTATTAAGCAGCTCGCCTGAAACGAGTTAAACCATTCAGTTGTCCTAGTGACACATATTCTGTGTCCCCATCGTCTAGAGGCCTAGGACACCGCCCTTTCACGGCGGTAACAGGGG
>NZ_JACJDM010000035.1:0-7236 GCF_014163545.1 Pseudoalteromonas sp. SR45-6 | reverse complement strand
GCCTGAAACGAGTTAAACCATTCAGTTGTCCTAGTGACACATATTCTGTGTCCCCATCGTCTAGAGGCCTAGGACACCGCCCTTTCACGGCGGTAACAGGGGTTCGAATCCCCTTGGGGACGCCATTTACTTTTTTTAAGTAATGTGCAAGAAAGTGTGACACCGCACTCTCTATACACAACGTTAACAAGAGTACTAATCTCTTGGGACGAAACTTACTATTTATTAGTAAGATAGCTTTTATTAAAAAGCCTGTAACATCAGTTTAACTGCATTTCTATAGTTACTTCAGAATTATTCATCCAAGTTAAAATCTAAAAATTAAATCTTTTATATAATAATTCCTAAATTTTATTAGTATCTTTCCCTTTCTTATATTCAGCTTAAATAAACTTCATCTATGTTAGCGTACATATAAACGTCCAAATAAATAGGAGGTTATATGGCAAGTGGATGGGCACGAGAGGGTGCAATTCAAGATCAAATTGATGCCAGCGTTAATGATGCTGTGCAATATGCTAGAAGTAATTTAGTTTCTGGAGCTAGTGCCGAGCTATGTGAAGAATGTGATGAACCAATACTACAAGCACGAAGGCTCGCGTTACCTGGTGTGAAGTATTGTGTAAGTTGCCAAGCTGAACTAGAAGGTAAAGGCACGCTTTCTAAAGGGTTTAACCGACGTGGCAGTAAAGACAGTCAATTACGATAAAAAGGTGCATACAGCACCTTTTTTAATATCGTATCAGAGTTGAGCTTAAATAAATAAAAAGCGGATTAGCAAACCTATTACATATATTTGCTAAAATTTACTCATATTTTCTTTCTTCTGAATTAATTCAATTGAGTAGCCATCTGGATCTTTTACAAAAGCAATTTCTGTTGTGCCGCCTTTAACAGGTCCTGGCTCACGGCTAACATTGCCGCCAGCGGCCTTGATATCAGCACAGGCTTTATAGATATCATCAAACTCAATGGCGATATGACCATAGGCATTGCCTAAATCATAGCTGTCGGTATCCCAGTTATAGGTCAGCTCAAGTACTGCTGTGTCTTTTTCATCGCCATAGCCTACGAAGGCTAGGGTATAGCGATACTCTTCGTTATCAGCACGGCGTAACTCTTTCATGCCGAGTACTTGAGTATAAAACGCAATTGATTTATCTAGATCAGCAACCCGTAACATGGTGTGTAATAAACGCATTTAAACCCTCTTTAAAATTCACATAAATTTTTGATAACGCAGCTACTCTGTAACTACTGCTGCGCTGTTAAAATATCAATAATCCGATTATAAATTATTTCTGTGAGCAACACAGTATCATTGCCATTAGTATTTATAAACTGCACAACGACTGTATCGATATCTTTATAATAACGAGCAATGCTTGAATACCCTAATACCCAACCTGTGTGCTCATATTTATAGAGTGATGCGTACAAAGCTTGCTCTTGTTCACTAAAAAATGTGCCATTATTTAATGCCACAATAAAGTCGCCCACATCTTGTGCTGTTGCCACATACCCTTGATCAAGTGCTTTAAAATCATTTTCGTAGCCAACATAATAGCCACTCATTAATAGCGCTAAATTTATCTCATTTACAGACTCGAAGGTATTCGTTAAGCCCAATGGCGTTAAAATCTCGTTTTTAATAAATTGGTTATGGTCATAACCCAGCACATTAGACATGATTTTCCGCAGCAACAAATAATTAGTATTAGAATAGCCGTAATCAGCATTAGGACTAAAATCAGCGGGTTTATCGAGTACTAATGCAAGTGGGTCAGGGTAGGTGATTGACCAATCGAAATTATCAGTGTCTGTGTAATTGGGTATGCCACTTTTGTGTTTTACCATCATTCGTAGTGTTATCTTATCTGCATTTTCAATGCGTCCAATTAATGATGGAAGATAATCAGCCAGTGTTTTATCTACATCAATACGTCCAGCGGCTGAAAGTTTGGTTAAAGCTGCTGCATCATATAACTTTCGAATGCTGCCAATTTTAAAAAGTGCACTAGGGTAAGCGGGGATTTTTTGATCTCGATTATGCCAACCGTTTGCAAAAAATTCAGGTTGCTGTCCTTGTCTATGAATATACACAATAATGCCATCGACTCCTTGTTCAATAGCCTCTTGTGTTTGTTCTTTGATCGTCGCCGGTAGCGGTTGCAAGTAATATAAAGCAAACTGCCAAGGGGCAAAAAAGTATATGCTCATGATGGTGACAATAAATGCAGCAATGCGCATTAAAGTAAGCGTTTTTTTGTTCTTAACTAGCATTATTACGTATCCGCTTCATTTATTTTGTAGTGTAAGGGTCAGTTCTTTAATCTACTATACTTCGTATTATTTACTCTGTCTTATCTTTAAATTCTGACGTGATATTACCTAATACTAACATGAGCTTAGCACACCAAGTTCTATTAAAGTGGCCTAGAATTATAACGCACTAAACAGCAATATCGTGTGACATTGCTGTTTAGTTATAAGGAGTTCGACTGTATTAAAGTATATTTTTACTTTTGAACTTTGCCCTTAAGAACATAGATTTCACCATCAAAACTCCCTTGAATCGTCAAACCTTGTCCTGCTAACTCTTTAAGGTACTCTATATGTTCCTCTGTAATATGCTGTCCCGGCACCAAAAGAGGAATGCCTGGCGGATAGGGGGTGACTAAACCGGCACAAATACGGTTGTTACTTTTACCGATAGGCACAGATTCGCGCTCGCCATAAAAGGCATCGCTTGGAATACACGCTAAGTCTATGGCTGGTAGATTCTCAGGCAAGCGAGATCGTCGCGTCGATTTTGACAACTTCACTTTACCGCTGTCGAGTTTTTTGAGCGCATTATAAAGACGAATTATTTTTGAGCGCGTGCCGCCAAGCGTCAGTAACACTAAGATGGTGCTGTGAGTGTACTTCTCTATTTCTAGGCCAATTTCATCCAGCAGGTATTTATGAATATCCTTTAACGAATAAGGTAATTCGCTAATATCGATGAGAATTTTTAGCGGATCGTGACCCATGTTATCACCACTAAAGTGCGGAAATATTTCCATAAAGTCTTGCTTACCTAGCACTTTAATTTGCTTAAGTGAAGCCATCTGTTGTTTAAATTCTTCCACATGGTTTAACAAAGCATTGAGTAACTTATAGCCTTCCATCTCTAATTGCTTTTGGCACACATCAAGCGACGCGATAAGCTGATATTTTGGCGATGTACTAGCGTAAATACTGTAAATCTCGCGAAAGAAATCAGCATCGAAATCAGGGTCGTTAACATGAATATAAGACGCTTGAGAAAACGCCGATACCACTTTATGCGCCGAATGAGTGACGTAGTCAGCGCCAGCATGAATGGCGGAATAGTATCGTAGGCTTGGATGAAACAGCGAGTAAGCAAACCATGCCTCGTCAATAAATACTTTAATACCATGTTGATGGGCAAAATCGACCACCTGTTTCAGATCGCTCAGTAGGCCATCGTAAGTACAACCGGTAAGAACCAGTAATTTTGCATCGGTATTTTGTTCTATCGCTTGTTTTATATCGGCCAACGACGGCGGCGCAAAAATGCCATATTTAGGATTTAAAATACTCGACAAATAAACAGGTAAACTCGCTGATTGCAAAATGCCATAGTGCACAGATTTATGACAATTGCGGTCGATGATCACTTTATCGCCCTTACGCAGCAATGTCTGCAAAATGATTTTATTTGAGGTAGACGACCCATTGGTAACGAAATAGGTATGCTTGACTTCAAACGTCGCCGCTGCTGACTCTTGCGCACGGCCAATGGTATTAGTGCTATCTGACAATGAACCTAACGAATCAACAGAAACCGACAGATCGCCCACAAACACATTACGACCATAAAACTGATAAAAATCTTTAATATAAGGAGAATTTCTAAAGCTCGAGCCGCCACTGTGACCTGGTGTATGCCAAGAATCGTTTGCTTCGCCAACATAGCGGCGGTACGCAGTCCAAAATGGGGTCTCTGAGCGGTCATCGAAATCGTTGATCATATAGCCTAAAATTGCTTCAGGATCAGAAATTACCTCATCTTTAAAAAAGAAAGACTCAATCTCCTCCGACTCATTAACGATTTCAAGCCCTTTCGTATCATCGCCAATAACATAAACAGGCAGCTCAAGGCGGATCCCCTTTAACTGCTCGATAAAGCGACTATAAGTGCGTTCGCCAACCTTATTTTGCAAATCCCAGCTAAGCACTACAGCCTGAATATCACCATCTTCCTCTACAATGTCCAACGCTTGTTTTAGCTCAAGACGCTCAATAATATCGATATGAATATCATCTCGCTCAAAATTGACAATGGTCTTCGACAGATTCGTTGAAAGCTCTTGTAAGGTGACTGGATCTTGCTCAATTAACAAGATACGAAGTATTGGTAGCATAGGAATTCTCGCAATAAAATTTCATAATGCTCAACAGCATAACTAAAGGATTGACGCTTGTGAAATTAATACTTTGAAAATATTCTAATAATTACGCCAAATCACGAATAAACAGATTTTATTTAAATTGATTTTCAAGGTATGGAAAATGAAAGGTGCCAAAGTTAGGCACCTACTTTAATAAACAGAAAAAAGACTGGAATGCGAATTAATCACTGAGCTTATTCTTATAAGCCTGATAATTGAGGTTTATAATTAATAATCGTTTAAAATGAAGGTGTTTTATCTACAGGTTTGGGTCTATATCTACTCAGTTTTATCTTTAAACTCGCACAAATCTTCAATAATACAGCTGCCACATTTAGGCTTACGGGCTGTACAAACATAACGACCATGTAAAATAAGCCAGTGATGTACGTCTACTTTAAATTCTTTTGGGATCACTTTTTCGAGCTTTTAACCGCGGACCACGTCTTTACCCATAGTAAGCTTAGTACGGTTTGATACACGGTCTATATGGGTATCTACAGCAATGGTTGGCCAGCCAAAATATAATGAACCTAGAGCGAAAATACTTACTTTTGCAAGACTGCTTTGAGCGAGAAGCAGCCGCTCAGCTAAAATCTGCGCCTATTACGTTATGAAATTTAAAGCCTAAGTTCATAATATAAATTACATTCCTGAGCCATTTTTGATTTGCTTATCTCAAATCCACATTTCTCTAGCACTTTAATAGAAGCAATATTGTCAGTTTCAACACCTGCAAGCAGGATGCTGGCTTTAGCTTGGTTTTTATAATAATTGACCAACGCAGTTAAAACCTCGCTTGCATAACCTTTCCCCCAATATTTTTCACCAATCAAATACCCTATATTAAAAGAGACAGGACTTACATTTTCTTCCGTCTTATGGATAAAAACAAACCCAATAATTTCATGTGATTGCTTTAACTTAATTGCAAGTAAATTGCTTTCATTAAACCTATCATTCAACCAATTAAGTGCTTGTTTAGGCGTTTCAATACCTTGCCAGCCAATAGGGAGTGCCTTCACTACTTGCGGTGTAAGCAGCTCGACTACTTTTTCTACCACAAAAGTTTGATTTTCTAAAAATATCGAAGCACAGGAATAAACCGAAAGATGTTCACTCGTGAATAAACTGTTATCACTTGATATATCATTAGTTGTCATATCTGCCATCCTATTTTCAATTAAGCACTTTCATCTTCTAGCATTGCTTTTCGAAACTCTTGTGTCATTTGATGCCCCTTAATAGCTGGGACTGCGATTGCGCTAAAACATAAATTGCCAAACATAATGAGTAATGCTGTCGCTAAAGCATCTAAAAACCAAGCTATTGGCACACCTAGTACACCAAGATATTGTGGCATAGAAGTTAAGCTCTCAAGCGTACTAATGCCAGTTATACCGTGCAATGCTAAGGCAATCCAAAAGCCAAAACAAAATGGACAACGCCACGCATCATATAGATAAGCTAAAGGTTTAGGCAATCGCTTCACTATCCAATTGAACCAGTTTCCCCAATCAGGAAGCTTTTCCCATATCAATGTATGTAGAGCTAATCCCATCAAAGCCAATGTTAAACTCATCTAAAAATCTCCAGTCATTAAATTGTAGGTATGCCAAATATCGGCTTTTTGTTTTGTTAGAATCTATTATTCATTCAATGTTCGAGTTTTTATATGGATACCTCTACGCTATAATCGGCTTATTGTTCGTTTAGCTGAAAAAGGGGGGTAAATGCATTCGGAACATACGATTAGTATTGGGCATGAATTTATTGACAACTTAAGTGGCGAAGAACACGGTTCTCAAACAGAATATATTGTTACCTTTATTAATAAAGGCACTCTAAAAATGCATCATAGAGGAGTAGTGGAATTAGACGCTAATATGTTCACACTAATTCCAGCAGGTATGCCCCATAGTTTAATTGAAGGCGAAAACTTGGATGTGTGGTGGGTCAGTTTTTGCCCAAGTTGCCTTGGTTTCAATGAGAATGATCCCTTAATGCGTCCATTTCGACAAGTTCGATTAGGTGCTCTACCTATTTTAAAGTTGGATGAAAAGCGTTTATCGAGCATAACATTTATGTTTAATGAACTTCAGCAAGCATTAAAAAATGCACATACTAACTATTTGGAGGTTTATAGGAGTCTACTAATTTTGATTTTATATGAAATTGAGAAGGCCACACAATTAGAAAAGTACGTTGTTACAGGCTCTAACAAAGTTGTCTCAGCGTTGGATTATATTCAGCGGCACTTTTTAGAGCCGATTTCACTGAAAGATGTAGCAAAGGCCATCCATTGCAGCCCATCACACTTAGCTACGTTAGTGAAAAAAGATACGGGATACTCTATTGGAGATTGGATTACTAGGAATCGTTTAACAGAAGCTTGTTCAAGATTGTTACATACAAAAGCTCCCATAAATTTGATCGTTGAAGAGCTTGGTTGGAATGATACTACTCACTTCATCAGACAATTTAAAAAAGCATATGGCGATACCCCAGCAGCATGGAGAAAGCAACAGAGAGCAATATTAAATGAGACATGAAGTACTAATTTTGGCAGGGGATCTATTCAACATCCGTTCATGACACAAAGCAGGCTTTGATTACTCTGTTTTCTCTTTAAACTCACACAAGTCTTCAATAATACGTAAGCGTCTAGCAAAGTGCACCTGCCAGTAACTCGTCAAACCGATTAAACTATTTCTTAATTTCAATTAGGAGATAGCCATGAGAAAAATGCGTAGCCTTGAGCAGTGGCGCAACATTATCG
>NZ_JACJDM010000034.1:0-52759 GCF_014163545.1 Pseudoalteromonas sp. SR45-6 | reverse complement strand
GGGCTTCGGGCTTCGGGCTTCGGGCTTCGGGCAAAGATTAAAACCTTGTGGTGCTGCCACAAGGTTTTTTTATGCCTATGATTACAAGGTGATGGTGAGTTGTTAAACTCAGTTAAAAGAATAAGAACGTAAACTACTTTGCAATCAATCTCTTTATTCCCTGTACACCTTGTACAGAGTATCTTTCTGTTCCAAATGTTATTTGGTGCATTATTAATTAATAGCCAAAAACAAAGTCGTTCCTTGGTGCTGCTATTTGTATTTCAAGGCTGTGTATGCGCCTTTAACCTGTTAGAAGGGTTAGGCCTTTCTGATTACTTAATCACACCGGCATTTACATTACTGTATGGGCCTATGATTTACTTTTTTACCTTGTCGATTACAGGTAAGCAGCCCTTTATAACATCACACTACGCGGTTCACTTAATTCCTGCGGCTATTTCCTTGGCCTTTACCCACTACACGCAGGCGATCATTTTACTCGGTTCGCTCAGTCAACTTGGCTACTTCTACTTTGCTTATGGCACTTTAAAGGGCTACCACAAACAACTTATGCATGCGCGCTCAGATGCTGAGAGCCTTAAGTTAAAGTGGTTGTTCAAAGCATTATTTATTTTTGCCATTATTGTCGTATTCGATTTGCTGCGCATGAATGTGCAACCAATCACGCCGCTCGATTTAAAGATGTACTGGTACTTATTAAACGAAATACTGTTACTGCTTATGTTTAGCTTTTTGTTGTTCCACACCATCAAGAATAGCTTTCAATTCGAGCCTGTCACATTACCTGAAGAAACCGAAGCTGAAGAAGCTGATTCGTCTGATGAGCAACTTGCACAGCAAATTTTCTCAACCATTGATAACTTGATTATTAATGAATCGCTTTATCGACAACCTAGGCTGTCACTAAACGACTTAGCAGATCAAACAGGGCTCGGTAGTAAAGAAATATCTTGGGCTATTAACAGCACAACGGGGAACAACTTTTGTGAGTACATCAACCAGCATAAAGTGAATGATGTTAAACGCGAAATAGAGCAAGACTCACCTCAAAAACTCAGCCTGATAGAACTGGCATTTCAAGCTGGCTTTAATTCTAAATCGACTTTTAATGCGGTGTTTAAAAAAGAAACGGGATTAACGCCGAGTCAATTTAAGAAGCAAACACTAAAAAACAGCTCATAAAACAGACAAAAAACGTCCTAAATCCTGTTTTAGGACGCTTTTTTACAGCCCAAACGCTAATTTAAACAAAAAACAGCTTTGAGACTCCAGATGTACAAGTCCTATTTTTTACTACTAATATTGTGCCTATTAATAAACTTTTCGGGTTCTGCGTTAGCAACGAATCATTCTTTAGAGGTAACGAATCAAGCCTTAAAAGTGCAACCAAATCGCGTTGGTGCAACAGACCCAATCGCTTACTTTCAATCGAAAACAGCAGCAATAGAATTTGCTAAACAACAAAACTGGGCTCTGGTGAATAAACTCACAAAACAGCTCATTAATGAATATCAAAATGATGGCGATACTTGGTATTTACTTGGTCTCAGTTATTTTCAATTGGCCGATTATCAAAATGCCAGCAATGCTTTGCAACGCGCACTTGCAATTGGGACTAGCTTAAAAGGCATTCCTAATGGGGCTAGTAATCCTAACGATTTAATGGTGAAAATTGCAGAGGCATACGCAGAGCTTAATAACCAACAGCAAGCCGAGTATTGGCTCAAAAAAGCACTGGCAGCAAGATGGGATGACCGCCCAACACTTGCTGGCACCAGCTTATTTAAATCTGGTACTAACCCTCACTTTGAACGCTTTGCGCAATCAACCAGTTATAAATCACTTGCAGGTAATAATTTGGAGACTGAACTCAATCGAGATCAAAAATGGCGCACCGATTTAGCGTTTTTAGCTGCAGAGATTAAACGTTTACACGTGGCAATGTATCAAAACATAAGCCCTCAACAATTTGCTGAAAAAGTAGCAAGCATTGATAAAGCGATTCCTATTATGATTGATCAGCAAATTATTTTTCAGTTTATGGAGCTAATTGCACTACTTGGCAATGGTCATAATTTATTGATCCCAGCATGGGGTGAAAAAGGCAACTTTCAGCAATTGCCATTTCAGTTTTATCAATTTAGTGATGGCTTATACATCACCAAAGCAAGTAGTGATTACCAGCAATATATTGGCTATAAAGTTGCAGCATTTGCCGATACACCAGCCGATCAAGCCCTTGAGTTAACTAAACGTGTTAATGCTCGTGATAATGAAATGCAAACCCTGTGGTTGGGCCCATATTATTTAAGTTTGCTTGATGTACTAAACGGGCTTGGCATTAGCAAAGGTAACGAGGTAACACTCACGCTCAGCTCACCAAAAGGGGCTATCACCACAGTTACACCAGCGCTCAAGTCAATGCAATTTGCAGGTTTTCCTAAGTTACCAAAACTTACTGAACACCCTACGCTTAGATACTTACAAAAAACAACACGCCGTTTTGGAGCGAACAAATCAAAACGAATAAATTACTGTATGTACAATTCAATGATGTGCGAAATAGCAAAGATCTCACACTTGCTGAATTTGCTATGCAGCTACAAGCACAAATCAAATACGATGACATTGAGCATATGGTGCTAGACCTTCGCCATAACAGTGGTGGTAATGGCTCGCTCAACCCACCTATGGTGGCAACTGCCGCATTTTTTAAAGTATTAAAGCCACAAGGAAAGTTATTTATATTAATTGGCCGCAATACGTTTTCGGCAGGCCATGATGTAGCAGTTAAGATTGCCAATATAGTGCCAGCGATTTTTGTAGGTGAACCATCAGGCACCCGCCCTAACGTGGCTGGTGAAGCAGGCTGGTTTAACCTACCATACAGTAAACAAACAGGACTTATTTCGAGCCAGTTCCACCAGCAAAGCAGAGCTGAAGATCATCGTATTTGGTTAGCGCCCGATATGCCAATTACACTTTCTGCAAAAGATTACTTTGCAGGTGTCGATCCGGTGATGGATGCTGTTTTAACCATAACTAAGCAATAAACAGTGCTGGCATAAACCTTGTAACTATTCAGTTATAGCAACAATTTGCCCTTGTTTACTGTGTAATTAAGCAACTTTTACGCAGTACTCAAGGCATTTTTACAAGGAGGCACTGTGTCTAAATCTGCAATTTTATATCGCATGGTGACCGATGAGCATATTTGCCCCTTCGGTTTAAAATCAAAAGATTTATTAGAGCGACATGGTTACGATGTTGATGATCGTCACTTAACCAGCCGTGAGCAAACTGACGAATTCAAACAGCAGCATAATGTAAAAACCACGCCACAAACCTTTATTGATGATAAACGTATAGGTGGGTACGATGATTTGCGCGATTTTTTCAATCTGACCAAAGCGGGTCAACAAGGCACAACTTACACGCCAGTGTTAGCTATTTTTGCAGTCACACTATTACTCAGCTGCGGGTTTAGCTATACCAATGGCGACGCTTTATTGTCTATGCAAAACTTAATGCTGTTTATTGCACTGTCGATGGCGGTGTTAGCAATTCAAAAGCTACAAGATTTATATAGCTTTTCAAACTCATTTATTACCTATGACTTACTTGCCATGCGCGTTGTGCCTTATGCTTATGTTTATCCTTTTATTGAAGCCTATGTTGCCATCGGGATGGTGGCCAAACTTCCGGCCTTAGCGGTGGCGCCGTTCTCGTTATTTATTGGTGGTATTGGTGCGGTATCAGTATTTAAAGCTGTATATATAGATAAACGTGAACTCAAGTGCGCGTGCGTCGGTGGCAACAGCAATGTACCGCTAGGTTTTATCTCATTAACCGAGAATCTATTTATGATAACAGCGGGTCTTTGGATGCTAGTTAGTTGATAAAACATATAACGGTTTTGCCCCTTTATTACTGTTCTACCGTGGTTAAATCTGCAAAATTTAGTTAGTATGGTCACGTGTTATTTTTTATTAACGCTCCATCAATTAGGAATTTATGAACAAAGATTTACTGCTCCATCCGGTACTTATTTCACTAGCAATGATCACTATTGCGTTTACTCTTAAGGCGCTGGTTGACAGATTTGCGCGCCATAAAGCAGAAAAAAAAGAAAAAGATATTCGCTATATTTCGCACAATATTAAGCACTCTATTAACCTAGCAACGGTGCTATTACTGCTATTTGTATGGTCTACTGAAATCCAGAACTTTGCGCTGTCGATCGCGGCATTTGCAGTGGCTATTGTATTTGCGACCAGAGAGTTTATTCAATGTATAATTGGCTTTTTCTATTTAGTTACCACGCGCCCGTTTCGGGTTGGTGACTGGGTACAGGTTGGTGAATACTATGGTGAAATTGCTGAAACCGATTGGATCAAAACCACCATGCATGAAATTGACATGCACACCTATCAGTTTTCTCGCAAAACCATTTATATTCCGAATAATAAGCTGATCACTAACCCGATTAAAAACTTAAACTTTGTAAAACGTTTTACCACTCATCACTTTAGTATTGTGCGTAAAGAAAGTTTTAATCCGTATCCAATTTACGAAACTCTAACCACGAAAGCGAAGCAATATTGTGAAGAGTTTCAAGATGTGGCTGGTCGTTATAATTCGATTATCGAAAGAAAATTAGATGCAAAAATTTCTGGCCCTGAGCCTGAAATACACTTTAGCACCACCGAATTAGGCGAGTTTAAAGCCAGCTTCACTTTATTCTGTCCCACTGACAAGGCGCTGGGAATAGAGCATAAGCTAACTGCCTTTTTTATGGAGCTTTGGTACAGTGAAGCTGCAAAACAACAAAGCAGTAACTCTCACATATAATAAGAATATGCCACTATATGGACATAGTTTAACTCACTTGATTAAAACTGAAGTGAGTTAAGCTTTTAACGCTAGCCTCCCGATCTAATATCTCGCTCAAACTCAGTTTTAGTTTTTACTGGCTGACAAGTTGATTGAACCGTGCTCTTATTACTTTCATCTTCGTCAGAACTAAAGATTGTGTAGCTATAGTCTGTTTCAACTTCACCACCTAAGCACTCATGCTCTGCAAATAATTCATCTCCATAACCCTCTGGCATTTCTTTTGACGCACACCCACTGAGGATCAGAAATGTTATTAAAATTGACATTACTTTCATATTAATCACCTTAAAAGAACACGTTATAACTCATACTCAAAATGCCATGATGGAAGCTTGTTGAGTAATGGCTGAAGTGCTTTTTCTTTTCTTAAATCACGACGCTCTCTCTCTAACTGTTCTCGCTCTCGGCGTAACTCTTTACTTTGGCTACTTGACGATTTATCACTCGCTAATTCATTACTAATAGATTGCAGCCGCCAATTAATATTATTAAGTCGATCATCTATCTCGGCTTTCCTTGCTTCAAATTGATAACGCTCGTTACCTTCTTGCCATGCTTTTCTAAACTGTGTGTCATTACAAATCCCGTTATACGCATCGCCTCGCAAACCTAGGGTAAAGCCATTTTCAGGCTCACAAAAGGCTGCGAGCCCCTGTTTGTAACCAGCTTGATAATCATCTAATTTTGCAGTGATGCCAAATTCACTACAAGCAGATATGATTTCTCTGCCATGTTCAAATGTATACCCTTGCTCACCATGACTAAAGCCTAAATTTGTCCAATTGGCCTGTATACATTCATCCTGAGACAAAGAAGAGCATCCTGATATAGATAGTAGAAATAAAATAAACATACAACGGCTAAACATGCTATTTCCTGAAGTGTCATAGACTATTCAAGTACCTATTTTAAGAGATATTCGTTTAAAGTGAATGATAAAAATGTAACAAGCTATTCTAATTCCGTTGAAGTTTAAAATTTACGACAAAACTTAATCCTTTCATCACAAAAAATAACATGAGGCATACTCATAATATTAAAAAGCTGCCTCATAGATATTTTCTTTATTTAACCGTTTGAGCTTGGTTAGTTGGTACATTTTGTTGCTTCATTATCCAACGGGCTATGTTATCTTTTCGCATGAACTTAACACCAGTATGCTGTTTTGCATACTGGATAAAATCATCAAGCGCTTTTACTCGCGCAGGCGTTCCTGCAATACGGTCATGAGCACTAATCGACATCATTCGTCTTCTGTGTTTTCCTTCAGCGTATAACACGTCAAACTCATCTTTTAACTCTTGTAAGTAGGCTTGGGCCGTCATTGCAGTGCTTCCTGAATAGCGCACAATGTCGTTATTACGAAAAGTATAAGGTACAACCACAAAAGGCTTATTATTTACTGGTGTAAAAGAAGGCTCATCACGCGATAGATCATCAATATGATAAATAAACCCCAGCTCTTGCAAAAGCGTAAGTGTATTTTTTGAGTGTCTCATCCAAAATGCATTAAAGCCAACCGGCCGCATGCCTGTCACTTTTTCGATAATATCTGCACTTTTAATATATGAAGCGCGCTCTTGTTCAACACTCATAGAATATTGTGGTGTCCATGTTTGGCCGTGACCCGATGCTTCATGCCCTCGTGAAACCACTTCTTTAGCAAGTGCTGGATTTAATTCCACAGCCCTACCCACCATATGAGAAGTAACTTTAATATTATGTTTATCCCATAGATCAAGTAATCGTGGGATCCCTTCATTCATCCCATACTGATACCAAGTAGGCGAAATCGTATCGTGATAACCCTGCTCTATTTGAGGAAACGGCCCTGCATCAGAGCTATCTTGTGCTGTTGCTTCAAATTGCATTGAAATAGAAATCACTAATTGTGCATCATCAGGCCAATAACCTGATTTATCAGATAATGGGGCCGCATTTAACAACTTACTGCTGCACAGTGCCATTAAAAAAGTGAGTAAAGGTAAAGCCTTCATTTTTTATCTCCTTAACTAATTAACGCGGTCCTGCCGTTACTGTGATCTCGGCTGTTTGCAAAGAGTGCTGATGTAAGAAAAACCCTGTAAGTGCACTTGTTGCCCCTTGTGGAACAGCTAATTTTTCTACATCCAATGCATACACTTTATAGGTATAGCTATGCTTGCGTCCTTCTGGTGGACATGGTCCAAAGTACCCGGGCTTACCCATATCTGTATTACCTTCAATGGCCCCTTCGGGCAAAGTCGTTGAAGATAACGAGTTACTAGTCAGAGGAATATCATGTACTACCCAGTGCCAAAAACCACTGCCAGTTGGTGCGTCATTGTCATACACTGTCACGGCAAAGCTTTTGGCTTTCTTAGGCGCATTTTGCCATTTAAGTTGTGGCCTAACATTACTCCCCTGACAACCAAAGCTATTCCAGTATTGCTCACTCTTTATTGCCTGCCCTGGCTGTAAATCAGGGCTCGATAAACTAAATTCAGCCGCAAAACTGGCACTACTAAACAGCCCGCTGATCAGTAAAGTAACTACTGAGTTTGAAAAATTAACCATTTTTAGCCCTTATATTTTCAGTTAAAAAGTTACTTTTGATATGCTGGGTAATCGGTATAACCTTTGGCTGTACCGCCAAACAATGTACTCCCATCGGTAATCGTGTTTAGTGGCAGTTGCTCTTGAATACGATACGGTAAGTCTGGGTTGGCAATAAAACGACGACCGAATGCGATGTAATCGGCAAGACCTTGTTCAATAAGCTGCGCACCTGAATGCTCGGTATAATTACCGGCAACAATAATCGCGCCACTAAAATACTGACGAAGTGCGACTCTAAACTCTGGTGTTACGGTAGGTGCATCGTCCCAGTCCGCTTCGGCAAGATGAATATACGCAATACCAATTTGCTCAAATTGCTTTGCTGCCAATAAAATAGTGTCAATTGCTTCACTATCACCCATACCACGCTGAGTGATAAAAGGCGCTAATCTAATACCCACTTTATGAGCTCCAATGGCATTACTAATTGCGCTAATGATTTCACAGGCAAAACGAATACGGTTTTCTTGGCTACCGCCATATTCATCTGTGCGTTTATTTGCTGAACGTCTTAAAAACTGATCAATTAAATACCCGTTACCTCCATGTATTTCAACGCCATCAAAACCAGCCTCAATCGCGTTAATTGCCGCTTGCTTGTAATCATTTACTATTTCTTTAATTTCTTTAACACTTAGTGCTCGTGGGGTTGGGCAATCAAGCATCCGTCCTTCTCCATCATCGCCTACCACCCAAACTTGTGCATCTGGAGCAAGTGCAGATGGAGCAACTGGCGTTCCATCATGATGAAATGAAGAGTGCGACATTCTACCAACGTGCCACAGTTGTAAAAATATTTTACCACCTTCTTTATGCACAGCTTGTGTTACTTGCTTCCAACCTTCAATTTGTTCTTGCGTGTAAATACCTGGCGTAAATGAGTAACCTTTGCCCTGAGCAGAAATTTGTGTTGCTTCAGAAATAATCAGCCCCGCAGTAGCACGCTGCGCATAATACGTGGCCATCAGTTCAGTGGGAATATCACCCGGTTGCGCAGTTCGCGAACGGGTCATAGGTGCCATCACAATTCTATTTTGAGTGACCATGCCACCGAGGGTTTTAACTTCAAATAAGGATTCTATAGACATAACTAACTCTCTTATAAATAATGTTTATCTGGATTTAAATTAAATTTCATCACTACTAAATAGCATTTCGACCTTCATCTCTTCTGGTCCTTGTATAAATACTTGGTGCTCTAGTAGCTCTGGCACGGTTCGCTCGAAATAACTTATACCTGTTTGCGCTAAGCGACTTTTCAATCCTTGATAACCTATGCTGCGAATGGCAATGTGATCTACCACTCCTCGGCCTTGGATTTTGCTGTTTAATGCTGATAAGTAACCCTGTTGTGCTTTATTACCCGCGGCATTAACCAGATGAATCAAAGCAACGTTATCGCTGCCGTATAACCACGCTCCCTCGAAAGGAAAAGGCGGACGATACCCTTCACTTAGCCCAACTGAATTAATAAAGAACTGTCGCATCGCTTGGTAATCACAACTAGAAATTAATACATGATCTAAACGCATAAACTTTCTCTGTTGATAATAAGTACAACCAGTTTAACTATTTACTTAAATTTGATAATTGAGTTAATATCAAAAACACTATTCATTAATACTGAATTATAAAGAGTAAGGAACGATGGCTAAGATTGATGATATGCAGCTTTTTGTTCATGTGGTGCGCTCTGGCGGGCTTGCTGCAGCTGGGCGAAAAATTGGTTTATCGCCTGCGAGTATGACGGCACGTATCAACCAGCTTGAAAATCACTATCAAACCCGACTCTTAATACGTAATACTCGCAGTATTAAATTGACCGAGGCTGGAGAGCAATTTTATCAAGGCTGTTTAAGAGTAATTGCTGAAATTGATGCCACAGAGCAAAGTATTCAGCTTAGTAAAAACACCCTTTCGGGTAATCTCAAAATAACCGCACCCTCTGACTTTGGTAAACAGTTTGTTGCCCCTGCAATAGCTAAATTTGTAGCACAAAACCCACAAGTTAAACCACACCTGCATTTAACCGATGGCTTAGTCAATTTAGTTGAAGAAGGTATTGATATTGCTATTCGCTTTGGAAACTTACCCGATAGCAATTTGATTAGCCGAATGATCAAGGCCAATCAACGTGTGTTATGTGCTTCAGCTGAATATTTAAAAATACATGGCCAACCCTTGCAGCCAAACGATTTATTAAATCATCGCTGCCTAGTAATGGAGCGATTTGGTCAATCGATGAATGATTGGCATTTTAAAGATCAGGTAATTCGCGTCCCTGTGGCTATGAGTAGTAGTGATGGTGCGGTGATCAGACAATGGGCAATTGACGGTGCAGGGGTTGCTCTAAAATCAATGGTAGATATTAGCGATGATCTGACTAAGGGTAATTTAGTGACGATACTTGATGACTATATTCTCGGTTTTAGTAATAAAGATAAACAACAAATCGGCTTACAGTTTCTTTACCCATCTAGGCAATTTCAGCCACGACAAGTTGCCGCATTTATGGATTTTTTTCAGCAGCAAATTTAACAATAAACAGCCGACAAAAATAAAACCTTGAAAGCATGCACTTCCAAGGTTTTATTTGTTGTATTTGGCAGTAATAAAATTAAGCCGTGCCACCCACTGTTAGGTTATCTATTTTCAGGCTTGGCTGGCCAACGCCTACTGGTACACTTTGACCGTCTTTACCACAAACACCGACGCCTTTATCAAGCGCTAAATCATTACCTACCATAGAGATTTGTTGCATAACCTCAGGGCCATTACCAATTAATGTTGCCCCTTTAATTGGCTGAGTAATTTTACCATTTTCAATTAAGTAAGCTTCTGAGGCACTAAACACAAACTTACCTGAGGTGATATCCACTTGGCCGCCACCAAAATTAGGGGCAAACACGCCTTTTTTAACCGTGCTGATAATATCAGCTTGGCTGTGCTCTCCACCTAACATGTAAGTGTTGGTCATACGTGGCATTGGTAAATGCGCGTATGACTCACGGCGCGCATTACCAGTTGGGTTAACGCCCATCAAACGCGCATTCATTTTATCTTGCATGTAGCCTTTTAAAATACCGTTTTCGATAAGTACGTTGTACGCTGCAGGAGTACCTTCGTCATCCACATTAAGTGAACCTCGGCGATCGGCAATGGTGCCGTCATCAACTACAGTACACAGCTCTGATGCGACTTTTTGGCCCACTTTACCGCTAAATGCCGAGGCTCCTTTACGGTTAAAGTCGCCTTCTAGGCCATGACCTACGGCTTCATGCAGTAATACTCCTGGCCAACCTGCGCCAAGTACCACTTCCATCGTGCCCGCTGGAGCGTCAATAGCTTCAAGGTTTACTTTTGCTTGGCGTACGGCTTCTTCTGCGTATTCCATCCAACGGGGTTTACCATCCACCAGTTCTTTAAAGTAACCATAGTCTAAACGTGCGCCACCACCTGCGCCACCGCGTTCACGGCGGCCGTCTTTTTCAAGTAATACCGAACAATTTAAACGGATCAATGGGCGGATATCGGTGGCAAATGTACCATCGCTGGCCGCAATCAATACTTCTTCATACACCGCAGACATAGAGCTAATAACTTGCTCTGCGTCAGGAGCAAGCTCACGAATATAATTTTCAAGCTCACGTAATAAATTTACTTTGTCGGTATCACTCATGCTTTGAATCGGCTGCAGTGGTGCAAACTGCTGTTTTGCTGCTACATCACTAAATACCTGAATGGCTTTACTTTCACCTGCTTCGGCAATACTGCGCGCAGCGGTTGCGGCTTTGTTAAGTGCTTCTAAATTAATTGCATCAGAGTACGAAAACCCCGTTTTTTCACCGCTCACGGCACGTACACCTACGCCACGTTCAACGTTGTACGAGCCTTCTTTTACTAAGCCATCTTCAAGCACCCATGATTCATGGTGGCTAGATTGAAAGTAAAGATCCGCGTAATCAACTTTATGCTGATGAATAAAACCAAGCGTTTTTTCGAGTTCTTCTCGATTTAGCTGGCTGTCGTGTAATAAATGCTGTTCAACCGTGTTCATAATAAATGCTCTCTAAATCGTTGGTGAGATTGCACTGGCATATCTCGACGAATGGCGTGTAAGCGGTTTAGATCTGGCTGACAACCAATAAACCCAATGCCATTTGCAAGCTCGCTGAGGACGTCGCCCCAAGGAGAAATAATAATACTGTGGCCGTATGTCGCGCGACCATTTTCGTGTTGCCCTACTTGCGCAGCAGCAATCACATAACTTTGCGTCTCTATCGCTCTGGCCGTTAATAACGGTTGCCAATGAGCTGCACCTGTTATGGTAGTAAATGCGCTAGGCACTAAAATAACCTCTGCCCCGGCTCGTTGCAAAGCACTAAATAAGCCACTAAAGCGTAGATCATAACATACTGTAAGACCTATTTTACCAAACGGTGAATCTACCACCACAATGTCACTGCCCGCTTCGGTGAAGTTAGACTCGCGATACGCACCAGTCCCATCAGCAACATCAACGTCAAATAAATGCATTTTATTATACTGGGCCAGCACTTCACCTTGCTCATTAAACAACAAAGACGCTGCAAAATATTTGCCATGCTCTGTGGCAATCGGCACAGTACCGGCAGCTAGCCAAATATCATGTTGGCGACATAACTCACTTAATTGTTGTTGATAAACATCACTTTGCTTTGCTACAACAAGTGTTTCATGACCGCTATTAGCAAACACTAAGAAGCTTTCAGGTAAACACACCAGTAACGGGCGTATTGCAGGAAGCGTGGTTAACTGTTGTCTAAGTTGATTCATGTTGCCATCAGCACACAGCCCGGAGCACATTTGTAGAGCGACTATCATAGCTTGCATCGTTTAAGGCCTCATTGGGTGGCTGTATCTACAGCATCTTTGAGTGTTAACTCACTGGAGGCGGCGGCTTGAGGTTGGTTTTGTGCAGCTTGCGGAAGAGTCACTTCACGACTTTTACGATCTACTTCTTTCACTACAGGATCAGTCATGCTGCCAGTCACTTTAAAGTTAATCTCAGAAATAACGCGCGCCGAGTGGATCACTTTATCTATCGCCAGTGCCGCAAGCCCGGTTACCGGATTGACCATCCACGCAACAATCACCGGAATACTCGAGGTCACTTGTGGCGCAACCGCTAAATCGTAATCAATCTCCATGGTATTGAGGTTAGTATGGCCTTTAATCGTCAGATCAGCAGGCACCCCATCCATTTTCGTATCTTGCGTGTAAGCGATGCCTTTATCTACCTGCATGGTGCCTTGCAAACTGTTATAAAAAAAACCTTTCGAAAATACATCTCTAAAATCGAGTTTTAACTTACGCACTAATGAATCCAGGCTCAGCAACGAAAATACCCGTGCGCCGCCATCGCTTACCTCAGCTAAATGTCCTTCGCCTAAACGCCAATCTAAATTACCATTGAGGCTGGCAATATCAAATAAATAAGGCGCATCTTGCCATTCAAGCGTAAATTTAATATCTGCGGGTGAATCTTTAACTGTGGTGGTTATATCAAACTCATCAAATAGCTCACCAATGTCATCACTTTGCATATTACCGCTAAATTGACTTATGCCATCTTGCCAATGCCCTTTAGCACGTAACACATGCTTGCCTTTATCAACCACCAGCTCAGATATGGTGAGCTTATGACCATCGCCATAAAGCGATGCGCTGACTTTATCTAATTGATAGCTTGCCACTTTACAATCAGTACACTCAAATTCAATGGCCGGTATGTCACTCAACCAAGTGTAATCTTGAGGTGTTTCAGATGGCTGTAATTCGTCTGTAGTAGGGGTAAAGTTAACACGTAAATAATCACTGGCAATATGAATCGGCCGACTTGATTTATCTAGCGGAATAAGTACTTGCGAGCGTAATTCTTTGGCGTTTAGCCGTAAGCTCATGTCACTTGGGGTCGGCGCTAAACGCATTTCAAAATCATTAAATGCAATATCACCAATGGTTAATTGCTGAATGTTACCCACCACTTCTTTTAATGGTGGTAGTACGCCCTGCTCAGCTGATTCTGTTTGACTGATGGTGATGATCTGCTGGATCAAGCCAAGCCAAGGTAATAGATCGGTTTGCTCTAAATCAATTGCAACACTTAAGTCTTGCTGGTTTAAACCCAGATCATGCTCGCCTAAAATAAACTGTGCATTGGTTAGTTTGCCAACGTTATTCGCTAAGATGCCATTAAAATATAAGTTGTTATTAATATTAGCGGTGATCAAATTAGAAATATTATCACCTTGAATAACAGCCGTTAGCGGCCATACTTGATCGGCACTTTTTGTGTACGGTGCGGGCAGCTCACTACTAAGCCCTTCGAGTTGTGAGCTGACATTAGCGCGATAATCAAAGCCGTCCGTTAAAAAGTTTAGGGCAAGATTAATAGCCACTTCACTTTCACCATGCAAGTAACCTTTTAGTAAGTCTTGACCATGAGAAATTAACGTATCAGCATTTAACTGTGCTTTTATATCAACGTCAGCACGATAGTTTGGGCCAATATTTTTACCATTAAAGTTAACTTTCAGCGGCATTCCTAACCAACTTGCGTTAGCATTTTCTAAAGTGATCTGATCATCATTAAAATAGAGCTGACCTGTAACACCTTCAAGCTGAAGCCCAGGTTGTGCTAAATACACTGGCAGATCTTTTAAATTAACCATGCCTTTAGCTGTTACATCTAACTCATTTAAATCAACAAGTAGCTCAATATCAGCGCTGGCAGCGCCGTTACCTTGGATCACCTCAAATACATTTGCTAGTGGCTCAGCAATTGGCGTTGCTTTAAAAAACGGCAGTAATGTTTCCATCTCAGCACGTTTATTAATTTTTACGCTCAGTAAATCTGCGTTCATTAGATCTGCAATACTGACATGCACGGCATCATCGATCGCTAAGTTAACAAGCCGCCCATGCTCAGAGTAAATATCCATACGCTGATTTTCAAAATGTAATTTTGCACTCGCTTGAGTTACTGCAGGCCAATCAGGGGCAAATTGATAATTGGCGTTATCTACCTGCGCTAATACTTCAAACTGTCCTGAATTATCAGCAAACGGAAAGCCCGTTAACGGCCCAGAAAACAGCACTTGTGTTTGCGTAAGTTCACCACCTTTAATAGCCCCAGTTAAGTAATCAACTAAATTTTTAGTCATCACAGGGCGTGGGAAATAATGGCTGGCAACACTGGCATCTGGTGCAAATGCTTCTGCATATAAATCAAGCCGAGGCTGTTCGTCTAAGCTAAGCTTCATTTCGGCTGCAACAGTGACCTCATCATTATCAAGCCACATATTATCACTGCTGATCTGCCAACCTTGCTCACTATTGGCTAAATCAATTTGCATATTCAGTTGGTTATATTTGATTGGCTGGCTAAAAGTATCTGCGGTAAGTAACTCGCTATTTTCGCCAAACAGATTAATACGACCACGTTCTTGATTTAACAAACCATCGACAAGTAAGCCCTGCACACCTGGCACACCTTGCTCTGCAAACCAGCCCAATTGCTGGGCTTCAAACCATAATTGCCATTGCTGTGTTGATGTAAACTGCACATAAGCGCGCTTAACTTGACCACTGGGTTGACGACTTAACAGCGGCTCTAATTCAGCAAAATCACTTAACTGGGCTAACCTTGTAACCAAGTCAAAATCGAGTTCTTGCAACCAAATTTGTTGTTGCTTGTTATCCAGCTGCGCTTCAAATTGAAAGTCGGGCCAATGCTGTTGATCGTTTGAGAGCCGCACCCCTGAACTTTTTAACCGCCAACCTTGCTGCCAAGGGTAAAGGCGAAAACCCCCTTCACTTAAACTAAATTGATGACTTTTTGTATCTTGCTGCCAATTAATAAAGCTTGGCAACCATTTAACTGTGACATCTTTGATCAGGCCTTTTTCAATACTCAACCATGATTCTAAGTTAATGTCAGAATTGAGCTGCTCTTTACTAGCATTAATATACTGAGCCAGCCATTTCGACACATCAACATTATTTGCTTGCACATAAATATCACCCAGCATGGTTTCTAGCGTCGATCCGGTTAATGCCAAGCGAGCATCAAATGTACCCACTGAAATCCCGGGCAATGCTAAAGTACCACTAGCTAAGTGTTGTTCGTATTGATTTTGCCAAACGATGTCTTCAAGCATCACCCGACGCTCTTTACCATCTGCCAAGATAAAATTAAGACTACTATTTTCAACCGCAAAATGACCGGTTTTACCTAAGAATAAGCCTTCAATCAGCTCTTTTTGTTCAAACGATACCTCACTGCTGTTCGACTGCAACATAGTCGGCATATCAACATCAGCATGGAAACCGTTGATCACAAAGTAGTTAGATTTTAACTGTCGTGTTTTGATGGTTTCCCAGACGTTTAATTCAAGGCTAGCTTTAGCGATAGTCAGTGCGATGGGTGAGCTTTTATTATCTTCAAAGGTGATATCTTCCAAGACAATAGAAGGACCTTGGCCATGCCAGCTGGCAGAAATAGCCCCAATTGATAAATTAACTGCAAACTTATCATATAGGTAACTTTCAAGGTCACCTTTATAGTCATTGGCATACGGCAGGGTATATTTTAAAACCGAAACAACAACGGCAAGCAGTACCAGCGTTATGGCGAACACTTGCCATAACTTACGGATACAAAAAAAACAGACCGTCTTTGCTTTCATTACATCATAACCACATCAAACTGCTCTTGACTGTAGAGGCTTTCGGTTTGAATGCTGACTTGCTTACCAATAAATAACTCTAGTTCTGCAAGATTATGATACTCGTCGTTAAGTAATGCCTCACTTACCGCGGGAGCTGCATAAACCATAAATTTATCAGCCGCGTAAGCACGGTTTACTCGGACAATTTCACGCAGTATTTCGTAGCATACGGTTTCAACGGTTTTTTGTGAACCGCGCCCAGAGCAGGCCGGACATACATCACATAAAATATGTTCAAGACTTTCTCGAGTACGTTTGCGGGTCATTTCCACTAAGCCTAATGCCGATAAACCATTAATATTTGATTTAACGCGATCTTTACCCAGCGCAGACTCAAGTGAATGCAACACCCTGCGCTTATGCTCTTCGCTAACCATGTCAATAAAGTCGATAATGATAATACCGCCCAAGTTACGCAACCTAAGCTGACGGGCAATCGCAGAAGTTGCTTCTACGTTGGTGTTAAAAATAGTTTCTTCGAGATTTCGATGGCCAACAAAGGCACCGGTATTAACATCGACCGTGGTCATCGCTTCGGTTTGGTCGATAATTAAATAGCCACCTGACTTTAACGTCACTTTACGATGTAAGGCTTTTTGTATTTCACTTTCAACATCAAACAAATCAAAAATTGGTCGCTCGCCTGGATAATACTCTAAAGCATCGGAAAGAATTGGTACAAACTCTGCGGTAAAGCTTTTTAGCTCTTCATAGGTTAGCTTTGAGTCAACCCGAATACGCTCCATATCTTCCCCTACGTAATCTCGTAGAGTTCGAAATGCTAAGGTTAAATCTTCATGCAAAATACTTTCTTTGCTGGTTTTTTTACGTTTAGTGACGATTTTTTTCCATAGTTTTTTTAAAAACTCGGCATCGTGACGCAACTCAGCTTCGCTGGCACCTTCAGCTGCAGTACGAACTATAAAGCTGCCGTCTTCATCGCCATACTCACCTACAATGCTTTTCAATCGCGCGCGTTCTTCTTCGGTTTCTATACGCTGACTCACACCAACATGAGTGGCATCTGGCATAAACACTAAATAACGAGAAGGGATGGTGATGTCAGTTGTTAAACGTGCGCCTTTAGTACCCAGTGGATCTTTTACCACTTGCACCATAATGTATTGACCTTGGCGCACTAACTCGCGAATATCTTGTACTTTTTTAATTGGTTGCTCGTCAACACCTTCAACAATAGAGGCGCTATTTACAATATCAGACGCGTGTAAAAAAGCCGCTTTATCTAAACCAATATCAACAAACGCAGCTTGCATACCCGGTAATACTCGGCTTATTTTACCTAAATAAATATTGCCGACGATACCTAAATTGCCAATACGCTCTAGTTGAATTTCTTGTAATACACCGTTTTCAATCAGGGCAACACGGCTTTCACTCGGGGTGACGTTGATCAGTAATTCTATACTCATGTTACCTACTTAGGAATTCGCTTAATAATTTTTCGCATTCATATAAAGGTAAGCCTACTACCGCAAAATAGCTACCGGAAATATTAGTAACAAAGCGCCCACCGAGTCCTTGTATGCCATAGCCACCGGCTTTGTCTTGTGGTTCACCAGTTTGCCAATATGCTGCTAATTCTTGTTCTGAGAGTGTTTTAAAACTCACTTGCGTGGTTACTACACAACTCATAACCTTGTGTTCAGTGGCAAATGCAATTGCCGTTAACACTTGATGACTGCGCCCAGATAAACGTTTTAGGGTTGCCATAAAGTCAGCTTTATCGCGGGGTTTACCAAGTGACTGATTATCTATAACCACCACGGTATCACTGCCGAGTACGGGGCGATCTGTGTATCCCATAGCAACACCAGTTTGGGCTTTTAGACGCGCTAAACGCTCAACAAGTTCAAGGGGTGTTTCGTCTGCTAGCTGGCTTTCATCAGCATCGACACTAAATTGTGAAAATTCGATACCAAGTTGAGTGAGCAATTCTTTGCGCCGGGGAGAAGCTGACGCTAGATAAATGGCGGTTTGCATTATCTGATCCTGAAATGACGGCGATATTTACGTAGCAATAAGAAAATCCAAGGCCAACTTAACATGCCAGTCACGACTGGCCATAAATACTGCGGGTTGAAATAAACGTCCATTAAAAAGTGATTAAGCCAAAATTGCATTAAGTGATATAAGGTTAAAAATAAGCCCACGAGTATCGCTTGCTGCCAAATTGAAAAATTACGAATTTTTTGAAAGTTACTTGCGGTTACAAAAATACAAATTGAGTAAGTGAGTGAATTAATTCCCAGCGGTGACCCTGTGGCTAAATCAATCAGCAAGCCAACTACCCAAGCCGTACCAATATTTAATCGATGTGGAACAGCTAAAGACCAGTACATTAATACTAATAACACCCAGTCAGGGCGAAAGGGTTCAAACGAAAAAGGCAATGGCATCAATGCCATGATCAACGCAAGGAAGATGCTCACGGCGATTAATAAAAAGTAACGACTATTCATTACTGATAGTTTCCTGCTGATTACGCCATAAGATCACTAATAAGCGAATACGATCTAACTGAGCTATCGGCTCGGCGTATACTTGAGCAAACGGGCGGCCCTCATCGCGATTAATTTCAGTTACCACCGCAACCGGGTAGCCCTCAGGAAAAGTGCCTCCAAGTCCTGATGTCACTAACACATCGCCAATCCGTACATCTAAACTATGGGGTACATGGGAGAGTTTAACTAAATTAATTTTACCAATCCCTTCAACCACGGTACGCACATCATTACGTAAAATACGTACCGGTGTGGCATGGGTTGTGTCGGTCATCAGTAACACCCGAGACGTCGTTGAGCCTACTTTGGTAAGTTGTCCGACGACCCCCATTTCATCAATCACCGCTTGGCCTTCACTGATGCCATCTATCGTGCCACGATTGATCACCACTTGATGGCTATAAGGATTTGAATGAACTGAGAGAACTTGAGCAATAATTTTACGATTTGACTGCTTAGCAGAAGAACCAAGTAACGCGCGTAGCTTTTGATTTTCTTTGTTTAAGAATTGATATTGCTGAAGCTGTTCGCTTTGCAGTAATTGTTTTTTCTTGAGGGCTTCGTTTTCAGTTAATAATTGATCGCGCGTGTGTAAGCTTTTAGCCCCGAGGCTAAATACTTCATAAGGTAAATTGGCTAAATACAATAACGGACTAACTAAGGTGTTTAAACTAGTGCGTACTGTGGTGCCACCTTGCGTATAACGATCGCCTACGATCAACACGATACTCAAAAGCACTGCGACAAAAAGTCGCAGCTGCAAAGAAATGGCACGCCCGAACATTAACTTCATTAGTCGTAACTAAATACATCACCACCATGCATATCAATCATCTCAAGTGCCTTACCGCCGCCACGCGCAACGCACGTTAATGGATCATCAGCAACCACAACAGGAATGCCGGTCTCTTCCATTAATAAACGGTCTAAATCTTTAAGTAATGCACCACCACCTGTTAATACCATGCCTTTGGCTGATATATCTGACGCCAGCTCTGGTGGCGATTGCTCAAGGGCAACCATTACCGCACTAACAATCCCCATTAATGGCTCTTGCAAGGCTTCTAATATTTCATGTGAATTAAGCGTAAATGAACGCGGAACACCTTCGGCAAGGTTACGGCCACGTACTTCAATCTCAATTGGCTCATCTGTTTTAAACGCAGAACCAATTTGATGTTTAATGTTTTCAGCCGTTGCTTCACCAATTAAACTACCAAAATTACGACGTACATAGTTGATAATTGCTTCATCAAACTTATCCCCACCAATACGTACAGATGATGAGTACACCACGCCGTTTAGTGAAATAATTGCAACTTCAGTGGTTCCACCACCGATATCTACAACCATTGAACCTGTTGCTTCTGATACCGGTAAACCGGCACCGATTGCCGCAGCCATTGGCTCTTCAATTAAATAAACTTCACGCGCACCTGCGCCCATAGCCGATTCACGAATTGCGCGTTTTTCTACTTGCGTAGCACCGCACGGTACGCAAATAAGCACACGCGGACTTGGACGTAAAAAGTTATTGTTATGCACTTGCTTGATAAAGTGTTGCAACATCTTTTCAGTTACATAAAAATCAGCAATTACACCGTCTTTCATTGGTCGAATGGCTTTGATATTACCAGGCGTTCGACCTAGCATTTGCTTTGCTTCAGTCCCTACTGAGGCAACACTTTTAGGACCACCAGCGCGTTCTTGGCGGATCGCAACTACAGATGGTTCATTAAGGACAATGCCTTCGTCTTTAACATAAATGAGGGTGTTGGCTGTACCCAAGTCGATCGATAGATCGTTTGAAAAAATACCACGGAGCTTTTTAAACATGAGGCTGGATGACCTTTGAAAAACGTTCTTATATTAGCTTATGCAACTTTACCATGCTGAATCAGTTCGGCAATAAAAAGTGCAGCTACCTTTGTTAATTGGGTAAAAAAGGAAGCAACGCTTCCTTTTTAAATTAATTTTATCGTTCGCGTACTAGACGAAAACCGATATAGTTTGCACGAAAGTCTGGCGCTAAAATCAAACGAGTTGAAGCACGAGCTAAACTAGGTGCAAAATTCCACGCACCACCTCGGACAGTAACATCCGCTTGTTCAGCTGACTTATGAGTCCATTCCCATACATTTCCTACCGTGTCGTAGAGACCAAACGCATTAGGTGCAAAGGAGCCAGTTGGCGATGCACTTTTATTTGACCACTCACTACCACACCATCCACAATTGGCTAAATTTTTACCTATTTCATTACCCCACGGGTATTCAGTTTTAGTACCAGCGCGTGCTGCATACTCCCACTCAACCTCATTAGGTAACCGGTATTGTTGACCTGTTTGACCAGACAACCAATCAGCGTATGCTTTCGCATCGTTGTAGGTTAAGCACACGGCTGGAAAATCACTGCCTTGCTCAAAACCTGGATTACGCCAGTTTAAATTTGCTTCCCAGACTGGTTCGCCATTTAAATAATAGGCGCAACCACGATTACGCTCAGCTTCAGTTTTATAATTAGTGTTGCTGACGAACTTTTGATAAGCACCGACTGTCACTTCTTTATTTTGCATCGCAAATGAGTTTGCAATGGTTTTTTCAACAACTGGACGCTCATTTGCAAGTCCATTACCATTGATATCACCCATTTCAAACTTACCTGCGGGAATGACTACCACGTCAGCAGCTGCGGCATTGCCTATAGCTGTACTGGTTACTGATGTCGTATTACGTTGCTCACTGGTGTATGTCGGTGCAGCAATCGACTCAGGCTTTTTTACCAACTTAGCATGAATCGTCTGCGGCTTTCGTAAATCAACACGCACGCGATAAGGTTTATAACCCTGCTTGCGAACTTCAACATCATGAATACCACTTGGTAAAGTCGTTGCTAAACGTGTTGAACCAAAACTTACGCCATCAATAAACACTTCGTCATCGTATACGTTTGAACGCAGTGTGAATTCAATCATTTTATTACTATCAACGACCTGTGTATCAACCGTTGACATTGGTTTGACTGAATAATCGCGTATCGGTTGCTCGCTCAAGCGTGACACCGAAACGTTGGCATTATCCTGACCATCACTGAATGTTAACTGACTATCAGTAAAAGTAGTGTCATACCGAGTTTGATAAGTTGCCGTTAGCGGCGTGCCGTACTCTGAACAATAGCGATTATCAACACTCAATAAATTACATAAGCGACTGCTATTCACATCACCGCGCATAGTGACGCTTAAGTTAACGTTATAATTGCCTTGGCCGCTAAAAGCACTATTAACTACATGGCTACTTAAAACCTGTACTTGCGCACCAGCCATATTGCGCTTTGGTTCAACTAGGCGCTCTTCAGTTAAGTTAGCAAATATTTGATCTACAAAACGCTTGGTTGCTTTTTGTAAGCCCATTTGCTGGCCTCGTTGCTCACAGGCTGCCAATGTTTCTGTACGTTTACAGTTGATAGTGTGATTAACTTCTAGCGTCCCTTCACGGGTAAACTCATTACGTAAGCGCTCAACTCGGGCTGTTGTTAATTGTTCTTTTAAGCTTTCGAGTGTATTTAACTGGGTATGTTTTGCTACGCGAATTTGTTCAATGTCTTTGCGGTGGGATGCAATTGCCGCCAACTGCATCGCGATATCGTCTTTATTTTGCTTATGATCAACCACAGCTTGCTGATATCGCGCCTGTGCAGCACTTATATCAATAGTGGGATCATCAATTAAACGACGATACATTTCATTCATGGCATCAAGTGCTTGATTTTTTTCTTTGTCCAGCTCAGTCGAACGAGTGCGTAATAAATCAAGTTGACTTTGTAACTGACTTTCTTCTTTTAAATGTTTTTCAAGTATCTGTGTAGCGTTATCGTATTCAGCTTGTTTAATACTGATCTCAGATTCAATTCCAGTAACTGTGGCTGTATCTTGTGCAAATGCACTTGATGCAAACAAGCTAGCTGAAATTAACAGAGATAAAGGAGCAATTCGCATATATTCCATTCCCAAAAAGCGGCAATTATTTGGTCATTATTTATTTTTTATAATTAAACTCTTATGCTATGTACTTGCAAGGCAAAACACAAGCTTTGTTCAAAAATTATCTGAGTTTATACCTAATTAGCCTCAAGATGCGAGCTTCAGTTGGAATTAAAAGTGATTTAAGCTAGGCATTAGTTGCAAATGATGGCTGTTCCCTTGTTAAGATCAGCCCCCTGTAAAAGTAACCTAATATAAATTAGCTTTTAACCAGCCCATAAAGCGCTTTATAGGAACCAACTTTGTGAAACATTAAGCTCTGAATTTTAAGCTGGTTTGACATACAGTTATTACCGTACTTCACGCCAGTAAATAACACGATCATTTCCTCTAAAACGGCCAAATTGTAAAATTCCTTGCGGATTTAACTGACTTGCGTCTCCTTGCCAATCCCACTCAAGCCAATTTTCTGTATCGTACTCAAGTGTAAAAATACCTGCGCCTTTAGGCTCAGCATAGATACCATTACTCGCTGGGTAAATGCCTTGTTCGAGTTGACCACTTCTTCCACTGCCATAAATATAACTGAGCTCAGGCGTGCTAGGAGTGATTTGTGTTATTTGTGGGTGTGCAAAGACAGTGCAATTATTATTAGTATCAAGTACAAACTCGCTGCCATTAAAATACTGCGCCTGCATAGGCACAAGTAAATTATCTAAATCAGACCCTGCATTATCACCCAGCACTAAGCGGCCAAAGCGAAAACTAATAGGCGTATCGTTAAGCACAACACTATTACAGCTGCTGTTTGCTGCGCAGTCGGTTGCTAAATTAGGATTATCGTCGGCAGCTGTTAATACAGCCCCTTCAATTCCCGTCACAGTTGCCATCAAATTTACACTTTCAAATGGGCCATCGGGATCATTAAAGCCGCGTCGAGCTAAAATAGTATCGCTATCACTTATAGTAAAAAGTCCTGCTAGGGCTGCGGTACTGCCCCACTGGCTAGCCTCTAAGTTTTGCAATCTAGGAGTTAAACTACTACCCGAGACATAATTTCCTACTTCACTGTTCTCTGCATTAATGCTTACCGTTGAATTAACAAACCCGCCTATATAGTTTTTCATTACTTGGTTATTTTGATTAAGCGCCTGAACAGTAAACCCTAACGTAAACGGTTCACTCAAATAAGTGCTATTGCTGCCATAACGGGTGCACTGTGCATTGGCTTGAATATTTTGTACCGCATATTGCGAAGGCGCAAAACGACCAACACGAGTAATCGCTCCGCGCACATCACCGGCCCCCAAATAGTCGGCATCTTTGAGCCCCGCAACTAAATCAATAATACCAACTTGGTCGTAGCTATAACTTGATATTGATTCACTTAAGTTACCGGTATCTGCAAACGCAACTAAATTTTCTTCTTGTAACGTACCCAGCACACCCGCTGTTGGCAAATAAACGCTGGGTTGCACATCCGGTTGCTCACCAATAAAGTGCTTAGCGACTGGATTACTTGAAATAGCACTGTAATTATCTGGGTAGCCATCATTATTGGTGTCTTGGTTATCAAGCCATTGCACCGCATTCATTTTTAGCGAAAATGACTCGCCGGTTAGTTTAAATAAACTGCCGCTGGCATCATTAGCTTGCGCACTGGTATCAGCAAAGTTCATTGCTAAACCAAAGGGCTTAACCACAAATTCATTTGAGCTACCCGTTAAATTCACCGATAAATTAGTCACGGGATCGAGCACTAAGTTTAATTTTGCATTCAAACTCAGTTTGCCAGCATCGGGATAATTAATCACAATCGGTGCTTTTGAATCACTATCAAACTTTAAAGGCACTGTTTGATAACTTTGACCAATGCTATGGGTTGTGCTGTTATTTGTTAGAGCAAGATTATCGATGCACGTAGAGCCTGCACTGCAGCTATAGGCTAAATCTATAGCCACCTCTCCACCAGCAGGAAAAGCAGCTTCGCACACTCCGGTTGTGGTATTCGTTTTCACAGCTTGGATTGCTAATTGTGATGCATTGAACCCGGTGTTTGACGGTTTACCTGATAATTGGTTTAAAATTGATGTGGTGTTATTAGTCTCATCGCTAAAAATAAACCCCGCGTCTGAAAAAGTAACCTTACAACCACCTAAGCCCACATTTGTACCACCAATATAACAACGTAGCGGCGCTGATGGGTCTGCAACATTATAACCAAATTGCACTTGCCCTGTAGTACGCTTAGCGAACTGTAAATCTGTAATGCCAGTAAAAGTTATCACCTCACCCGTCACCCAACTTTGTTGAGTACTATTATTTGGTGATAAATCTAAAGTGGATACTTCATCATAAATTATATCGCATGCATCATTAGCACAAGCAGTTAGCGTTAGTTCTTTGGCTTCGCAGGTAAGGCCTTTATTATCACTCATTGATAATCGGTAATGATCCAATAAAACCGGCGTATTAATACCACAAAAACCAGGAATGTTATTTGGTACTGCAGTACCAGTAAATGATGAACTTTCTTCAGCAATTATCTCCGTGCCTGAGGTGATCATGCCAGTATAATGAGCTTCTTGTGCAATGCGTACTTCACCTGTTGTCACTAAAAAAGCTGAAAAATCGACTGCGGCACCAATCGACACCGCACCATCTACATAAATCGCTAAATACGCCCCATTTTCTATTGTAATTTTAGTATTCGCCACAGTTAAAAATGACGTCGACAGTAACGTAGTAGAGTTTTGTAAAAAAATACGTGTGGGTGCGGTTACTCTATACTCAGGCGCAATCATGGTCATTTGTAACTCATCAAAAAAATAGTCACCACCGAGTGTTGTAGGAATTGCACTACCCGATGAGCCATCATTGGCCACTGTTGGTACTTGTGAAGCTTGTCCTGCAGTTAACGCATTTTCACCTTTTGCAGCGCAAGGCTGACCATTACAAAGAGGGATATTAGTTAATGCCGTTGAAATATAGTTTGTGGTCGTAAGCATATTCGCGTTGTTATCGGTGACTGTCACTCCTTGGACTAACTGAATTTGGCCATTGTTATAGGTTGCAATCGCACCGGGGAATAATGTGTCACAACTTAGAACATCGCCATTTGACACAAACGTACTGGTCATAGCTAAGATAGAGGCTTCTTCGTCTGGGTGCCTACGCTCATTGTCTCCATCACGGTCTTCATCAACAACTATTCCCAAACGCGTACGAGTCAAATTGCAACTTCGTAGCCAACCACCATCTTCGCCCACTCGGCTATTTTTACTTGCAACAACCAATGGAGCAGTAGCAAAATTATTTGAGAAATAAAAATAGTTACAACCGTCACTCCAACCATCGACATTGTAACCAGTAAAAAAGCTCTCCCATAAAACTTCTACCTGATTATCATCAACAAAGGTACGATTGTTGCCAGGCTCAACAACTAAATAAGCCACTTTTTCACTATTTATTAAGCCACTTCGTGTCTCTGAGGCTTCTAGCGCAATATTAACCCCCGAAGTTGTTAGCGAGTTAGTTTCTACGGCAATCGTTAAAAATGGTCGTAATGCATCTGTAGGTGGATTGCTTTCCAAACTATTAATGGTTTGTAGAGAGTGAAAAAAGTTCGGCCTAACAGCAAAAGGTTGAGCAAAATTTATTGCCTGATAACTTTTAGGCAAAACGTAGTTAGACTTAGGACCATATTGAATCTCTAATTGGATATCTGTACTGCCAACCTCCATTATTGTGCCATCTGGAAATTCATGAACACCGTACTCGACCGCTAAGTAATGTGCTCCCATAGTAATATGCTCACCGTCTTCCCCGGTAGGTTCCAAAGGTAGAGCTTCAAATCCGGTTGTTGTTACATTACGAATTCGTACAATCGCAGGGTTACCCCCTTGATTAGTTGATAGCATAAACACCGCGGGAGGTGTTTCGTACTCTTGTTGAAAGTTTATCTTGGTCCAAATCGGTGAGACATAAGTGTCTTGCAACTCAATAAAGCGCCCTTCAATTTTAGGAACTACAGCAATGCTGTTAGCACTAAAGATCATTATGATTATGAAGATGAATAACTTATATATCATGGCAAAGTCTTCGCTTCGACAGAGAGTGTACGCTGAGTTTGCCAGTAGTCTTTACGACATGCTTCGCCGATAGCACAACTACTTGGCGAGCATGTGGCACGGCTTTGTAAATAAAAAACATTCACCGAGCCTGCGCTATTACTGCTATCAGGTACATTCAAGTATTGCTGACAAGTTATCGTTACTGTGCAGTTCTCTAAATACTGAGTTTGAAAAACAGGGGAGGTAGTTACTGCTGCACAGTTTAGTGCTGGACTATTAAGTGGAAATATTTCAGTTAGCCCGCTTTCTAACCCACTTTGTGCAGCTAAATAAGCGCGAGAGCCATAATACTCGATCACATTTTGCTGCGAAGATGCCGATAAAATCCTGACTAAAGCCAAGCCAAGTACTAGCATCACAACAATGATCACCAAAGTGACAATCAGTAGGTTACCACCTTGATAAGCTTTATTTATAACCGTTCTTTTTATTCGTGGGCTAAGGTACATTGGGTATATGCACCTCATGATTAAACATCATAGCTTCATTATCATTAAACGCCATAATCGCGTGAATGTTCAGCACTGCATTACGAGTTAATGCAATATCCCCAATTCTAAAAAATGCATTATTTGCTAGGTTATTTTCTATATGGAGCGCTAATAGATCACGTTTAACGCCTGTTGTAGCCTGTAGCTCAACTGCATCCAGCTGGGAGCTATTGAAGCCATAATCTTGATAACGATAAAGCTGTGTCCCTTCTACACAAAAACTAACAGGCGTCGCCAGTAAGTAAATTCGTTTTGCTGGTGACTCTTGTGCAAATGCTTGATCAAATTGCCATTGATCTAACTCACTGTTTGAAGATGATACGAAATTAGTTAATTGCAGACGTTTATTATTACTTACGTCGTAGACTTCTGCTGGATCTAATGGATAAATACTGGCCCAATCGCCAAGACTTGGTTGAGTTAAGTCATTTAATTCAAAATCTACTGCCGTAACAATAAAGGGAGCAGTGTTAGGTAAGTAGCCAGTGTAATGGGTAGCTGATTGAAAAGGCGTAAACTCAAGGCATTGGCTCAAACCACAGTTATTTTCACAGCTTAAACGTAAAGAGTTTGGCATCGCATGGCGTAGCTCTTTTGCTAAACGTGTCAACATAAAGCGTGCTTGTGCTACAGCCTCTTGGCGCTCCACCCCTTGACTATAAATATTAAATCCAGAGTTAATAAAAGCAAAAGAAGTAACAGCCAGTATCCCCAATATAACCATAACAAGCAGAAGCTCTATTAAGGTAAATGCTGATTGTTTTAGGTACTTACTCATCAATAATTACCCTTATATGCACTAAAACCGTATTCTTCGCCATTAGGGCTACTTATAATTACCGTGACACGCTTTGCTAGTACACCATCGTTTGCTGTTGCGCTATTAAAGTCACTGTCATATACAACGGTAACGACCACATTAAAGCCTTGATATTGGGTAAGCACTTGACCCAAACTATTTGTTATAGGCTGATCACTCAATGCAATATAATCGTCAACATCATCATAAGTGGTGCGTGTTTCGCCCTCTTCTGAGCCTAAGTTCTCTGAGCTTGTACAATCTTCAGCATCTAATGAACTTTCAGAGCAACGCCTAAATGGCGGTGCACGCTCGCTGTGCTCATCAAATGACTTGGCCAAAATTTCATTCATTAATGATTGCCCTAACTCATTTGCCCGCAACTGTATGATAGGGTCTGCGCTTTGCCGTGCTTGAGGTGCAATTAACCCTGTAATAATCGTCAGTGCAATGGCAAAAATGACAATGCTGATAATCAATTCAATTAAGGTAAATCCATGATTATGGGCACGCATAAATAAGCCCTTCGCCACTGATACACACACCGGCAAGCGATATATCAATGCGACAAGTGCCATCACAACTTTGATCGCTTCGACCTAAAGGATCAAAATTAATCTGCGTAAATTGGGCCCCTTTATCGTCCAATGCAGTAAAAACAAAATCACTGCGCTGCGTTTTAATAGCTACTACTGAATCTTCCGGGTTATTTACATCAGCACCACCTGTGCAGGTATCCGGTGTCGGTCCTGCAATTAAGGTCGCGGTTATGTACAATTTATGACAACTCGTAAGCCCAGTATCTTGCATTGCTCGTAACTGAGCTGTTCTTAGCACTGCTAATACCCGATCGCGATATGCATAAGCGTCTTCCGTTGAACTCCCTAGAAACTTGGGCCCTGCCGTTACCGACAGGATACCCAAAATAACTAAGGTGATAATCAATTCAACCAAAGTAAAGCCACGCAATCGTTGCTTACACGTATATTTCATTGTTAATGAATTAACACTCATCCAATACGATATTAACTACTGGTGGATTATCTTTACTCGTTGCTGGTGTGTACTCAACACGGCAATTATCGGTTACAACATAACTATTAGGGAAGATAGTAACTATTGTGGTTTCACTATCACCATCGACCAGATTGAAATCAGCACCATTTACATTTGAAGCAACAGCAGTCACATCTGCAAAATCAATATCTAAGAATTTCTCAAATGCTTCAATGGTACCAACAGGGTAGCCATAATGAAGTGCTACGCCTTCCACTTCTGGGGTTACATTGGCGTCGTCATATGCATAATTTTGCACACTGGCAATTATCGCCTTACCATTGACTATATTCATCCCACTGCGAATAGAGCCTTGAACGCCCTCAAGTGTTGATGCATTGGCATCTCCTTGAAGATTCAAAAAGCGAGGGGCGGCAACAACAGCCAAAATACCTAAAATGACGATCACGATTATCAGTTCTACCAAAGTAAAACCAGCTTGTTTATTAACTACGTTACTTTTCATTGATTGCGTTTTCATAAGTAAGCCTCTTTGTTATTACTTAAGATTTAAAAATTTGTACTTTGCCTGTTACAGGAAAGTACGAAAATCCACTGGTGCCAACATATGGTTCACCATCTATTGGAATATTTTTCGCATCTAAAGAATGAGTTAAATAGTAAATGCATTGCAGTTTATCTGCGTTATACCTCACTAAAAACTTTGCATCTTTAACTACTGACGCGTCACTACTTAGGGTATTGCTTGGCGCACCTTGTAAAATCACATTCAGCACCTGTTGGCATTTGTAACTACTCATCACTAATGCCTGCGTGTTCTCTTGCTCTGTTTCATCACTTGTTGGCGTGCCTAATCGGCCATCAACACCAACAACTACACCTCCATAATTTATATGCGTAACAAACTGCGAAACCCCATTTCCAGATGGTCTCGCGTCCAGCTCCCATTGCCCCCTAATTAAACCAACAGCACTGGCAAAACCACCAGCAACGGCATCAATATTTGAACGATGGGCTCGCTCCTTAATATCTAAAAACTGCGGTACAGCAACACTCATTACAATCGCCAATAAAATAACCACAAGCACAAGCTCCAAAAGAGAAAAACCTGCTATATGGCCTGGTTTACTGGGCATTGTTAACCCCCTTTAATTGCAGACATCATGTTCCACATCGGCATAAAAATACCGAGCGCGAGAATTAGCACCATAACGGCAACTATCACTGTCAAAATAGGCTCTATCTTGGCGGTTAAACTACGTAAGTCGTAATCGACTTCTCGCTCGTAATAATCAGCGGCTTCTTGCAAAAGCTCATCAACTCGCCCTGTTTCTTCACCAACAGCCACCATTTGTAGCACTAACTGGGAAAAAAGCTCGCTACTCCTTGAGGCCCTTAACAGGCTGTCACCTTTTTCTATATCTTGACGAATATTTAAAATTGCACGTTCCATATAGGTGTTATCTACCGCTTTTGCCGTTAAAGACAATCCTGTAGTCATAGGTACACCAGAGCGCAATACCATGGCTAAACTTTGGCTATACCGTGCAAGTAATGAACGATGAATAATATTTCCAACAATGGGGATCTTTAATTTGTAGTGATCCCAGTTATATAACCCCTGCTCGGTTGCCAAATAGCGCCGCCAAGCGATCACACTGCCAATAAGAATGAGTAATAAAAGCCACCAGTAATTAACGAAGAAGTAACTTGTTGCCACCAAAATTTGGGTCATTAATGGTAGTTCTGCATCAAATTTCGCGAACATGGTGGCAAACACCGGGATCACAAATATATTTAAAATCACCATTGCAACTAATAATGCAGCAATAACAAAAGTGGGATAGCGCATTGCGGCCTTTATGCGTTTGCGCGTTTCTTGTTCTTTCTCAAAATAACTAGCGAGTTGGTGAAAAGCATCTTCTAACCGCCCTGAGCCTTCGCCAACCAATACCATTGCGATAGTTAATCTGCTAAAAACTTTATTGTGCATGGTCATGGCACTGGAAAGATCCCGACCTTGCTCTAGTTGTTTGATTATGTCTGTTAAAACCAGCTTAAACTCTTTATTTTGTGTGGTATCAGCTAACCCCACCATGGCACGAATAATCGGGATGCCAGCTTTGAGCAACGAGTACATTTGCCGCGAAAACATAATCATGTCTGCCAGGCCTATTTTTTCTTTGAATAGTTGCGCAAGCGGAAGGTTAATGTCGCTTTCTTTATCGATTTGGGTAATCGAGATCGGCGTAAATTGGCGTTTTAACAAGCTGTCGGCAACACCTGCCTGGCTGGCAGCTTCAAGTTGCCCCTTAATTAAAATGCCTTTTTGGTCTTTAGCTTGATAGTTATAAAGGTGCATCTTCACCTCCTATCAATTCAGGGATATATTCAGCGACTTTAAATACTTCATCTAAAGTGGTTATCCCCTGCTTGGCATACCCTAACGCCATGGTAGATAACGGCGCAAAGTAAGGGTTGTTCTTGGCAGCCCGAGCAAAGCCTTGAGTGTCATTTTGACGAAGACACTCCATCATAGCTTCATCCATTTCGAGTAACTCAAAAATACCGACTCTCCCTTTGTAACCTAAGTGGTTACACGCAGTACAGCCTTTGCCATGAAAAAATGCGGTATTGTCTACATCAACATTTAGGTACTTTAACCAACTCGCTTCTTGCACATCAGGGTAGTATCGTTGTTTGCAGTTATCACAGACTCGCCTAACTAAGCGCTGGGCAATGATGGCTCTTAGTGAGCTGGCAACTAAATAGGCTGGTGCTCCCATATCAATTAGCCGCATAGCACTGGTTATAGCGTCATTAGTATGCAAAGTTGAAAGCACTAAGTGCCCTGTTAACGCGCCCCGCAGGCCTATATCAACCGTTTCTTTATCACGCATTTCCCCCACCATTAAGATGTCGGGGTCTTGCCGTAATGCTGTTCTTAATATGCTGGCAAAACTAAGCCCTATTTTATTTTTAATTTGCACTTGGTTTATCCGGCCAATACGATACTCCACCGGATCTTCTACAGTTATTATTTTATTTTCTGGCTGATTTAGCTCACTTAACGCCCCATATAAAGTGGTTGTTTTACCTGAACCTGTAGGCCCTGTTACCAAAATCATGCCATGAGGACGCTTTAAGATTGAGCGAAACCGCTTTAGCAACGCTGCTGGCATACCCGTTTCATCTAATGATAATAGCCCTGCAGATTGATCTAATAGCCGCATTACAACCGACTCACCATATTGCACCGGCATAGTAGACAAACGCACATCAATGCTATGTGTATGCACTTTAATATTAAAACGGCCATCTTGCGGTAAGCGTTTTTCTGATATATCTAAACCAGACATTAACTTAAGCCGCAGCACTAATGCTGAGGCTATTTTAACTTGATTGAGTACATGCTCCTGCAACACTCCGTCGACGCGTTGACGAATCCGTAACATACCTTCATCTGGTTCAATATGGATGTCTGATGCTCTGACTTGTACAGCATCTTCAAAAATCGATTGTAATAGCTTCACTACGGTAGCATCAGAGGATTCATCACCTAACGAATTTAAATCAAACTCTTCTACATCTTCGTACTCTTCATGTAACTGCTCGGCAAAGCTGGTAATTTCTTCTGTCCGCCGGTAAACGTTATCAAAAGCAGTCATGATCTGACTTTCTTGCACTACCGCTAAATCAATTCGCTTTGGCGCTAAAATTGGTGCGAGTTGATCAAGCCCTCTTAAATCGGCCGGATCACTCATCCCCACAAGTACTGAGTCACCATTATCTTCTATAACGAGCGCTCTATAGCGGCGCGCCATTACTTCAGAAAGCAACTTGGATACTTCAGGTGAGATTTTGCGTTGCGAAATATCTAAAAAGGGAACTTTTAATTGCTGAGCTAAAAACCTTAGTAATTGTGGCTCACTAATAAACTCAAGAGCAATTAACGTTGCACCTAGCTTACGCCCGGTTGCAGCCTGCACGTTTAACGCTTCACTCAATTGCGCTTCAGTGATCATGTTTTCTTCAACTAATAAATCACCTAACCTTAGACGTAGACTGGGTCTCATGACACACCTCCTAAGGTCTGCAAACGTTGCTTTGCATGTTTTAACACTGCAGGGTTTAAGTTACCCACTTCGATTGCAGCTAGGTAATAACGTTTCGCCGAGAGGTAATCACCTTGTGCATCTTTAGAAGTCGCCATAGCTAACCACCATTTACCTTGCTGAGGCTGTAACTGTGTTAATTGCTCAAAGCAAACCAATGCACGAGTATGATCACCTAACTGCTGCGCAGCAGTGCCTTTAAGCGCCCAATATTGCGCATCACCTTGGCTATCAAAATCATCGCTTAATAATTGTTGTACCACTGAATATTGCTTGCGCGTAATATAAATTTTACTAAGCTGCACTCGCCACTCGAGTACTTGCGAGTCAAACGCAATGCCATGTTCTAAAATACTTTGCGCGGATAAAATATCTTGCTGCTGAAAATAAGTTGCTGCGAGTAAACTTCTTGCAGCTATATTCCCTTTATCTCGATTAAGAATTTGGCTTAAATCATCTATGCCTTCCTGATATAAACCAAATTCGAGGGCTTGCTTAGCTTGGCGCAGTAGCTCAGCTATTTGCTGTTGCTCTGTTCGTTGCTGAGTCACTTTTTTAACCTGAAAACTACTTTGTTTATTGGCACTAGGCACTGTATTTGGCTCAACCGTGATAGCTGCAACCATGGGTTTTTCAGCTACAAACGGCTCTTTGGTGTCCGTTTTTACCGCTGCGACTTCTTCAATAATGGGTTCTACTTTAGCAACTGGTTTAATTACATCAGAGTTACTCACCACAGGAGCATTAATTAACACTGGCGTGTTATTTTGCTCAGCCTCTTTTGAGCTTTGAGCTTTGGTAACTAGATCCATTCGTTCTGGTAATTGAGCAGCATCATCACTTGCTGTAGGTAAATAAATATAGCTCAATACAACCACTAACAAGGCAATGGCGATTATTAGTAGCTTTTTAATAACACCATGCGAATCATAAACAGGGTCTACTACAACTGTACCTTGCTCATTTAACGAAGTTGTTGGCTGTCGCTGCTCAATATTTTTAAGCATAGAATTAATGACACTCATAGCCATTGCCTCCACGCCCAAATTATCATAATGGCAATAGCCGATAGACTCACCACTGCAATATTCCAACCATTGATGCAATTATTCACGGTGCAATCTTCGGTGTCTTTTACCGCAAGCTTTATGTGCCGGCTACTTACTGCGGTGAGCCCTTCACCGTAAGCTTGCAGCAAGGTTTTATGACATAAGATATTTACTAACCGAGGAATACCACGACTTGCTTGCGCTATTTTTAAGCCTAATTGCTTGGTAAATAGCGGTGCACCTTTAAAACCTGCGACCTGTAATCGATGATTAATATAGTAAATTACTTCGCCGCTAGTCATTGGTCTTAGCTGGTAAGAAAAGCTAATACGCTGGCGTAATTGGCGAACCCGTGTATGCGCTAGTTTTTCGTCTAATTCGGGCTGCCCAAACAGCACCACTTGAATCAGTTTTTCGCTTTCAGTTTCAATATTGGTAAATAGTCGTAACGCTTCAAGAGCATCCCAGCTTAGGCTTTGCGCCTCATCTATCAGTAAAACAACTTTTTTGCCTTCTTTTTGTAACGCTAATAAATGATGATTGATCAACTGACTTAGTGCTTGCTGATCTAATTGTTTATCAACGTCCATACCTAGCTCTACAGCGAGTGCCCAGCGTAGCTCATCTGGGCTTAAATATGAGTTAGGTAGATAAGCAACGGTGTAATCATGCTCAATTTGATTAAGTAATTTACGGCACAATAAAGTTTTACCCGTGCCGACCTCTCCTGCTACCTTAATAAACCCCTCTCCCATTTCAAGTGCAGTAATAAGCACCTGCATTGCTTCATTATGCGGTGCAAGCGCACAGAAAAACTCGGTGTTAGGGGTTAAGGTGAAAGGCATTTCACTTAAATTAAAAAAGCTCAAATACATAGCTAGTTCTCATACCAAGTATTAAGTAGTTGGCGGCTGCGTGTTTGCTGTTTTTTCCACGTATCTGGCATTACAACTGTTGGCTTTAGCAATATAACGAGCTCTTTCTTTTCTTGGCGTTTACTAATACTTTTAAATAAATTACCAAATAAGGGGATATCACCTAATACCGGTGTTTTAGACTCTTCATCGGTGGTTATCGTTTGCATTAAGCCACCAATCACAACAATTTCACCGCTTTGCGCACGAATTACCGTGTCTGATTCCCTAATGTTGCTTTGTGCTAACGGTAAAATAAACTCATCATTATTAAGGGTAATGACCTTTTGTTGCTCTTCAGTTTGAGTGACGGAGGGGTGAACATGTAAGATCACTGAGCCGTATTTGTCTATTTGTGGGGTTACATCGAGGGCAATCCCTGAAAAGAAAGGAGTTAGGTCAATTTCTGGGGTTGTTGTGGTGGCATTCCCTGTTACAGTGGTACTTGAAACATTCGTAACAAAATACTCATCTTGACCTACTTTAATGACCGCTTTTTGGTTATTAGTCGCAGTCACTCGGGGGTTTGAAAGCATCTGTACATCGCCCTGAGTTTCTAATAAGCTAATCACCCCAGTAAAGTCTGCGTTATTAATAACTAAGTTTGATACACCACCTAGAGCGGCCGTAATACTATTACTAATTTGCCCTGCTGCAGTGGTCGCGAACGACAGACTTGTACTGCCAATTGAACCCGCAATTTCGTTCCAATTAACACCTTGCTGGTATTCATCTTTAAGCGTGACTTCGACTATTTTGGCTTCTAAAATCACTTGTCGCTGTAAGTTTTCTTGGGTTTGCCGCAAAAAGTCCTTTAGCTGCATTATTTCACTCGGTAATGCATTAACCGTTACTAAGCTGGCTTGTGGGCTGGCGATAACATAGCGCCCATCACCGGTGCCAATCAAGGATTTTAAAGCCAGCTCTAGATCTTTCCAAAAGTCATTACTGTTAGTGGTTTGAATACGCGAACCGTTAAGTTCAATATTTTGATTATTACCAAACTCACTATCTTGTTGATTATTATTGTTATAGTTATTCGAACTATTGCTTTGATTAGAATTATTATTATCAGCCATTTGGCTCACACCACCAGCAACAACACTTACCGTAGACTGACCACTACGTTTCATCATTAAATAGTTAACAGGTATTGTTTCAGTGCGCATTTTTGCAGGTAGCACCTGTACAACTCGTCCTTCGTGAACAATATCAAGCGGGTACATACGTTTAATTACATTTATTACCTCATCAAAGGTAACATTTTTTAATGTGAGACTAATGGTGCCAGCTACCTCTGGGTGTATAGCAACGCTATATGGCGTATCGTCAGTTAAACCAGCAAAGAAAGCGCGCACTTCTACTTCATTTGCAGCCACTTCAAAACGCTTAACTGCCAACTCTGTATTAAGGCTTTGCTCGCTATCAAATGACGATAATAAGCTTTGCGTAACTTCATCGGGCACTGTCAACGGAGCTACTGTAGTTTGCTGCTCAGGCTGAGCTGTGAGCTCTTGCTCAATATGGGGCTTTATTTCTTTACCTGGAGCAAAACTATGGCAACCACCAAGGTAGATAGGTAACAGCAATAAAATAGTCAGCTGACTAGGTAATTTAATTTTTAATTTCATAATCATATAAATCTAATTTTATTTGCTTATTGTCATTCGCTAACACAACTTGCTTAGAGCTTATGGTTAGCACTTTATAGTCATTTATTTGATCGCCTACGGTATAAATCTGTCCTGAAATAATCGCTTTATAGCGGCCTGACCTTTTAATTATTGATTGCAGCTTGAGGCTACTTTGCTGATTTTTAACTACGCTAGTAGCGAGCAAATTTTGTGGCTTAGTTGGATCGGCCAACTGCTGCGCAACCACGTCTGCTGAGCAAACAAATAACCCAAGCACACTAAAGAGCAATAAATTTTTCATTCGCGCTCACCGTTGCTATATGTATGATTAATTGCGCCCGAGGGTAATCCTCTACTTGATAGTCAAAACGCTGGATTAAGAGTTTTTCTTTACTTTGTTTTAGCGATGCTAAATATTGTTGCAAGTTAAAATACTGTCCCTGTAATGTGAGCACCATTTGATGTTCAAAAAACAGTGTTTTAGCTTCGTTTGCACCAACCTTAGTAACATCGACAGCTTTAGGCTCTAACACTTTAAAACTAACAACCTTAACCTCGGTACTTTCTTTTAATAGCTGCTGCAACATATTAGGAACCCGTTCAGCGCTGACAAAGCCTTTGCTAAATTGGCTCAATTTTTCATCAGCAATAGTCAATTCACTCTTTGCCCGTTCTATTTGAGAGCGTAATTCTTTTGTGTAATCATTACTTAGAGCTTGCTCTAACATCGCTAATTGTGTTCTATTTTGAGTTATTTTTTGTTGTGCTTGAGTGTTAGCTTGGTGCTGTTTATTTGCTTGAATTTGCGTCGGCTCGACAATAAATAGATAGCCTAAATATAAAATAATAAATAACCCAGCAAATAAAATAGCCAATTTTTCTCTTATTTGCAGTGCAGCAAAACGCGCTTGATACTTCACCCAAATAGGCCAACTACGAGAGGATTTTTCAGTTTTCATGGCTGTCCTCCTTAGCTGCAACCTCTGTAGCTACATTAAATTCACTTAAGCCGTTTTTATCTTCAAACTCTAAAACCGAAAACTCTTTACCTGCAAAGTATCTTGATTGTTTTAAACTACTCAACCAAATAGGTAACTGAGCCGATTGACTTGCTTGCCCTTTTAAAGTCACTGTTTGCTCAGAAAACGTTACTTGGGTTAACCAAATACTTGCCACATGGTAACGCGCTAAATCAAGCATCACTTGGCTATAGTCCATACTCGATAAAGTTTGTGCAGCCTCCAAGTAACCAAACACTTGTTGTTTGTGGGCAATTTCTTGTTCCATCTTTTTTAACTGCTTAACAAACTGATCTTTATTTTGTTTCTCATCTAATTTAGCTTTCACAGCTTGTAACTGGGTGCTCATTTCATTTAATGTTAATTCAGTTTGTTGCGCCTCTATTTGGTTAAAGTGAACTGATAACGCAAACCCACCCCAACTTATGGCAATAACAAATAACGCTATGCCCCACAGAGCTAATAAACTTTGCAATGGCATTAAGTCACGACGAGGACGTAGTGATTTTTGGTAAAAATTAATTCTATTCTTCATTGCGCGGCTCTTTACTTTCAGCCATAGATATAGCTGCAGCTAGGGCATAGAAGTACTGACTATCTAAACCCTCTGATAAGGCAAGGTTAGGTTGAAAATCAACAACCTTAACTTGTAATAGCTCTGCAAGCTCAGCTCTGAGTGTTAAAGAAGATAAATCGTCGCATTGCAGCTGAATACTGCGTATAGGGGGCTGCTTAAGCTGACTTTCAAAAAAATCCATCGACCGTTGTACCTCTAAACCTAAAGCGTCAATGAACGCACTATTTTGATCTTTTTCTGTAATGCCTACAAAGCCATTTAGCCGCCTTGCCAATACAAGCTTACCGTCACAAATAATCAATATTCTCGGCTCATGTTCAACATGCTGCACCACCAACATATGCGCATCTTTATCTTTACCAAATAAAGTGAGTAATACCATTTCTTCTGACGTCATTGAGCGTAAAATTGCGTTGGTATCTGCAAAGCTATTAATGAACGGCTGAATCTGTGTTTTATCAGTAATAAACACATTCATTTTATTCGCTTGCATTGGTAATGAGATGGGATAATCAATAAAGTCTGCGATGATATTCTCTGGCGCAACGTTGACAAGGTCTTTCGTAGTCCATGGTAACGACTGCACAATTTCGTCATCTGTCAGGTTAGGTTTTTCCATTTGCACAATTTGATAATAGTGGTGAGGTATCACTAAATTAATCGCACAACGCAGCTTACTAACTTCATTTGTACAAGTTACAATTGCTTTTGTATAATCCCGAGGTTCTGTCACTACAACACTGTGGGTTTTATCGATTTGCCAGTGCCCCTGCAAGCGTTTTAAGCTTACAGCATTCACTGTTTTTGCATATGTAGCTATCCCTATTACACAATTCGAATCTAACCCTTGTTGCAACCAAGGAAATAATGAAAAAATCTTCTTTTTCATATAGCTACTTATGTTGGCTATTGATTTTTTAAGTATCGTATATTTTTACTAGCCCGCAAGTTTTCACATAAGAAAAAAGGAACTTGAATGCATAACTCTTTCACTATTGATGAAAATAGCCCGATACAACAAATAGATAGTACCAAGTTAAAAAAAAGAAATATTTCATTATGCATTAAACGTGATGATCTGCTACACCCGCTCATTAGCGGTAATAAATGGCGAAAACTCAAGTACAACTTAATTGAGATGCAAGCACAAAATAAACAGGAGTTAGTAACGTTTGGTGGCGCTTTTTCAAATCATATCCATGCCTGTGCGGCTGCCGGAAAGCATTTTAACTTAACAACCCATGGTATTATCCGCGGCCCTGAACTTGATCAGCAAAACCCGACCTTACAATTCGCCAAACAATGCGGTATGCAACTGCACCCAGTTACCCGCTTAGAGTATCGTGAGCGACACAATGCTGATTATTTAGCGCAATTACAAACTCGCTTTCCTAATGCCTACCTATTGCCAGAAGGCGGTACAAACACAGCCGCTCTACTTGGTTGTAAAGAGCTTGCGCAGTCATTACCCGTCGCCGACTATGTTATCTGTCCAACGGGGAGCGGAGGCACACTGGCAGGGTTAATTGAAGGCTGCGATAACAGCACACAGGTTTTAGGAGTCGCGGTATTAAAGCAAGCTGAGTATTTAATCGATGAAATAAAATCGCTGAGCCCGGTAGCAGCACAACAGCAAAACTGGCAATTACTCACCCAGTTTCATGGCGGTGGCTATGGCAAGTTTAGCCCTGAACTTTGGCAATTTTGCCTGCAGATGCAAAGCCAACATCAACTCCCGCTCGAGCCGATTTACTCAGGAAAAATGATGCACGCTTTATGGCAGTTAATCGCTCAGGATTATTTTCCTAAAGGCAGTAACATCATTGCCATTCATACCGGTGGTCTGCAAGGCTTAGATGGACTGCGTTACCGCCAGTTAATAGATTAATTAACCATTACATTAGTAAACTCTTGCAAAGGCTCCGTAAAATAAAATCCTTGCGCGCCAATGACGCCCTGTTTTTTAAGCATATTGAGCTCTTGCTGCGTCTCAACACCAACACCGTATACGGGTAAGTTCACTCGCTCTGCACTGGCTACAATTTGGCGCACCACTTTTTGCTGCGTTACATTTTTATCAATGTCGTGGATTAAATCATAGCTAAGCTTGAGTCCTTTGATCCCTTTGTAAGGCGCTAATAAAGCGATTTTATCGTGCGATGAAACATTATCAATTGATACTGAGCTCCCCACTGATTTAATTGTACTAAAAGCAAAATTCAATCGCTGTTGATGTTGATAAAAATCCACCTCCGATATCTCAAACTGTAGTTTATCAGCACCTTTTACATTTTTCATTCTCTGTCCAAACCAGCGCCAATAGTCATCAGAAAACCAATTAAATGCGTGTAAGTTAATACTCACGGTTAACGCACTTGTTTCACTTTCTAATAACTTAACAACTTGATCCAATACTGTTTTATCCAATAAAACAATCGCTGAATCATTTTTTAGTTGAGGAATAAATTGCTTAGCAGAAAGCATCCCTAAAGACTTATGACGAACCCGGATCAAAGCTTCATGCTGTAAAATATCACCACTGGCGAACTCAAATAACGGCTGAAAAAACAACATAAATTTCTTTTTGCCAATGTAATCAGCTAAGTTCTCATCGCTATTTGCCAGCACCGTTGAACGCGTATGGTTAAACGGTACCCGATGAGTATGCTGCCATGGGCTTTGTTTTGCTAATGCGAGTGCTGATTTAGTTAGCTGATAAACCACAGTTTGATCGGCACCATCGCGGTAATTACATACGCCTATTTTAATTTCTTTGCGAGATAAGTCACCGCGATAAAGCAAAGAAGCCTGATAAATAATTTGATGCAAGCGCTTAGTGTAAGCATCGATATCAGGTTGAGGTATATTCTCCAAGGTAATTGCCAGCCCACCTGAAGATAACAACTTAACTGATACCCGAGATAACTCTTTAAAGCCTTTGCTCACAATAAGTTTAAAGTGGCTTTCTAAATCAACGTTATCTGGAAATGGCTGTGTCCAATAAAGTAAAGCAAAAAGGTGGTTATGATTATTTTGGATACCGTACATTGCGGTAATTGCAACATCGTCAGCGGAACTTAATTTTCGCTTGGCTGTCAGTACTTTTGTACTATTAATAGCAATATCATTTAGTGCTAATTTAACCACATCTTTAGGCGCTTGTTGGCTGCTTGATACTTTACCACCAGTTAATAATGCAATTGAATCTACACCATCGCGCTGTTTAAATAGCAGTCGCCACCAGCGATAACTCCAAATAGCAGCGCCAATCATCACTAGGTTTAATAAAATAAATAGCGGACTTTCAACAACCCAAAAAGGCAAATGATAAAGCTTTAAACTAACCGTTTTATATTTAAAGATATCACTCTTTTGGGCCATAAAAGCAGAATAATGAAACGAATCACTGCCTGATTCAAGCATAAAACCATGACTTTCAGCAAGTGCGGCAATGATCTCTTTATCTGCAATTGGTTGCAATTTTAAGTTGTAGATCTGTTTAGCTAATTGGCTCCCAGTGATGTGTACTTTTTGATGCAATATTTCCCCTAGAAAAAGATTAAATACCGTTAGTAAAAGCATAAAAGCAATTACATAAAAACTGAACATCCGCACTTGAGCATTTTTAAATTGAGTCACCATGGCTGTTACGCTGTTTGTACTAATAGCTAAAGTGTTGTTCAAGATCCTTATAAACACAAGGCTGAGAGCGATGTTTAAATGTTAACGAACATTATAATGAATAAAACCATCGCATTTTTAGCTACCTAAGTCGGAATAAATATTTATAATTTTTAGCGCATCACAATTGCTTCCTAAAAATAACAAAACACTTATGATGTTTCACTTGTTTGTAATTTTTATCTATTTAGTCAACAGTTATCTAAGACAGCAAATATGGTAATGACTTCGAAAGGTTTATTACAATCACTCTGAAGCCATCAATTTTATTGATATTCGTTTAACTCCCCTATATTAAACGTATAAGCTACGGGCTCATCATCAACCGGAAACTCTTAAAACGAGATTTACTAAATAAATACAAGTGATTATCTAACATAAAAGCCACTATACAGACAGACCTCAAATAAAGACGAGTGCCATATTATGTTTAGTCTTCAGTTAGCAGCGTAATTATTTTCTCTATCGTAAGGTCCTTTTTCTCGCCTCTTGCGAATTTATCATAAGGGTCAACCTCAATATCAACAGGCACACCGAGCACTTCAGCATTTAGCCCCTCACCATTTTTATAGTATTCATTACTAAGTTCATAGGCCCAACCATTAGGTAACATACGAGGGAAGGTATCTGATGTGGCCCCTGCAGTGGGTTCTCCAACCAAAGTAACCTTAGGAAGCGTTGACATAGCAAGCGCAAAACTCTCGCCTGCACTGAAAGTACCATTTGACGTTAGTAAGTAGATATCATTTTGATAGTATGGTCTGCTATCAGGTTCCGCATAAACAGTAACTAGTTCATGAAGGCTACCAGCATAAAAAGTACTAATATCCCAAACTAAGGTATTACCAGATATAAACCTTTTGATTAATTCCAAGGCTTGAATATCATAGCCGCCTTCATTATCACGAATATCAATTATCAATTTTTGCGTACCATCCAATGCAATAAAAACCTCATCGAGCAAGTTATTAAATGCTTCGTTCGCATAACTGATATCTTGGCGCTCGAGGCTCTCTGTTTCAATAAAGTTTACAAAGTGAGGAAGTGATAGATATCCAACTTGAATACCTTCAACATCAATGATCCCCCAGTTTGGGCTAAATGAGTTCAGTGTATTACGTGCAATAAACGCTGGCTGAGTTGCTTTATTTAGGTACTGCGTAATATTTTCTCTAACAAGTACAGTTTGCTCGATAATATAATTCTCAGCAGCTTCGCCTTTCAACTCTAAATCATGCGCTTCTTGTTCCAGTCGTTTTGCAAGTGTTAACTTAGCTTCAAAGCTTATTGGCTCTTCGTCTAAGTTATAATACAAGCGAGTATGACCATCACTCAAAATTTCTAATATTTCACTAATTATATTAATTAACTGCTCTTCGTCATTTCCATGTAACTTAGGAGCGTACACTTCATAGATATGCTCCCAATCAATGTTACGCTCCTTAAAAAAGGCGTAGTGATTTTGCATATCTAGCCAAAACAACTGAAAAATAACTTCGGCATCAAATTCATAGCTGTTACCGGCGATTGTATCTAGTATGCCGTCAGTGCAAACATCTTCAATGTTTTGTATAGATCTATATGAAGCAGGACCACTATCATACGGTCGTTCATAAATAAGTTGGTCTTTATACTTTTGGCTAAAAGAATCAAAAAGTGGCAAGGGGTCTAAAGTAATTATTGGATAACAGAAAGCTCCTGTTACCTGCCAAGTAACAACGGAATCACCGCTGATCTGTTTTATTTCACCATAAATATCCGAATACCAAAGCTCATTTCGCTGCTCTTTTATAATGTCACTTTGATCACTATCAGAGTTACATCCAAGTAAGCTGATACAAAATATGGTGACGACTAATTTAGCAATACATTTGATCATTACAACTTCCTATAAATTGAAATAAGAAGTTATTCTAATATTCAAAGCACTCTCGGTTTGTCACTTTAATGTCAGAGTTTCGTAATGCCTATTCGACAAAACAACTAGACAAATCAATAGTCAAACAAGCGCCACCAAACTGGCTTTTACTTATTTTTACATTCGCATCATGGCTAGACAAAATTTCTTTTACGATTGCAAGCCCTAGACCCACACCATGGCGCTTACCTGTCCTACTTTCATCAACGGTATAAAAGGGTTGAAAAACTAACTCTCGTTTGCCCTTGGCAATTCCTATTCCATCATCCTCAACTGTCAACAGCAAACGTCTACCTTGCCTAAGTAGTGACACATGAATCTGCTCTACAGCGTACTTATCCGCGTTAACAACTAAATTATGTATAACTCTTTTGATACCAGCGTTATCTACTCGCGCAAATATAGATTGTTGGACATCCAAAATAATAGGATGGTTACAGTACTTTTCTATAGACTTCGCATAGTTTTGAAGTGAATTGCTCAAATTAATTTCAGTAAAATTCAAAGATGAAGAAAACTGCTCTACTTTACTATATTCTAATATTTCATGGACTAAAGTATCCAGTTCGTCACATTCCTCAAATAACTCGTAAATAAGCTTTTCATTATTTGAGGACTTATCTAACAGCTCAAGCTTCAGTTGCAATCGAAAAATAGGGGTTTTTAGTTCGTGAGAAATTGCTCTTATCATATGCCTTTGCTGAGCAAACAAGCGCTCCAACTTCTCTGCCATGTGGTTGAAAGTTTCATTTACACGTCCAATAGCGAAAAGTCCAGTATCAGCACGCCCCGATAATTGGCCCTTTGCAATTAGTTTGCTTGCAAGCTCTAATCTAAAAAGTCTGTATTGCAGCCAAAGTGTATGCAATAAAAAAAGAAATAATATTAAACCCAAAGGCAGCCCATATTGAATAAAAAACAGAATGGTCTCGACATTATCTTTCACTCTAAATGCTGAAAATTGAATTAACTCATTCCCCTGTATTTTTGCTGTAACAGCTTGCAAATTCCCATCATGAACATTTTCTACAAGTATAGTTTGCGTCTGTTCTGAAGCTGGGGTACTAATAGTTTTAACAGTTAGGTTGCTTTGCTCCGAGATTCGCTTTAGCAAAGCAAGCCATTGTTCATTGCTCAGTGCTGGGCGAGCTGCATCTAAAGCATAAATGTAGGCTCTATAGTCTAATTCCACATCTTGCTTCAATTCAGTAGAAAAATAATCCGTAGCAAGTGAAGTTAAAAGGGGATTAATCGTTAAAAATATCAAAATGAAAATTAAGCTCTTTACCCCAAAGCGTATTAACAACATTCGGTTTCCTTGCTATTGACAATAATGTACCCCTTCCCCCTAACTGTAATGAGGTGGCGATAAGGTATATTATCCCCAATGACTTTGCGTATTTTCATTATTTTATTGTCAATTGTGCGATCTAATCCATCAAATTCCCTGCCATATAATTGCCGAGAAATATCATCGCGACTAATTATAGAATCTACATGTGAAGCTAAAAAATAGAAGAGATCAAATTCACTATCCGACATCTCAAGTTTGATATCGGATTGGCTTACAACTCTGGTGAGCAAATTAAATTTAAACGGCCCAACATTGAGTATATGATCCAATTTTCTTTTACTCTCAACTCCTTGAGCTAATCTGAGCAACTTGCGAAATCTAGCCAATATAATTCGAGGATTAACCGGCTTTTGAATAAAGTCATCAGCCCCCATTTCCAGTAAGGTGATCTCATCGATGTCGTCATTACTAGCCGTTAAGATAATCACTTTACCAAAATACTTATTCTGTAAAGCACGACACACCTCAAAGCCATCCACTTCGGGAAGCATCAAATCTAATAGGACAAAATCAGGTTGATGTAACAGCACATACTCTAAGCCACTAGAACCGCTATATATCGTGTTAACCAAAAAGCCATGCTTTTCAAAAAAACTCTTAAGCAATGCTGCAAGTTCTAGATTGTCTTCAATAATAGTCAATGACTTAGAAATAAATGTATTCCTTTACTTAATGCCTACGATGGTATTCATCTTTTGTTTTAGACACAATTTTACGCTTTCTTTAATATTGCCTTGAGATTCATCATGAGGCAAATTTTGATTTAATATTCTAAAAGCACAATTTAGTCTGCAAACTATTATTAAACTATCAGTTATATTATTAAATTAAATGATTTTCAGGTTAAGCTGGAGATTTAAAAAATGTTTAATCCCCCTGCTTATTCTTGTTTGCGTAATAACAAAAAAAACCTTTAAACTTAATATTTAAAGAGGCTTTCATTAATAATTACCACATTATTTCATAAGTACTAATAAAATTATAAATACTTATGAAATTGAAAAAGCCACTAAACAGTGGCTTCAAAGGATTTTTTAAACATTTTTACTTTTGTCTTTGGTTAGAACGGGATATCGTCATCAAAATCAATAGGTGGTTCCATTGGATTTGATGCGCCGCCTTGCGGAGCACTTTGTGGCTTAGGTGCAAAACCACCTTGCGCTTGTCCACCACCTTGTGGAGCATAGCCGCCGCCACCTTGGTATTGATTACTTTGCTGTGGTGCTGCAGCTGGTTGCTGACGAGCTGCTGGCGCTTGTTGTGGCGCTGGTGCATACCCGCCGCTTTGCTGTGCTGCACTTTGCTGCTGAGCATACCCACCACCTTGTTGTGGTGCGCTTTGCTGCGGTGCGCTCTGTTGTTGGCCGTAACCACCTTGAGATTGACCACCGTGGCTTTGCTGTTGGCCACCTTGGTAACCGCCACTTTGTTGGTCGCCACCACGGGCACCTAACATTTGCATTTGACCAGTGAAACCATCCACTACGATTTCAGTGGTGAATTTCTCTTGGCCTTGTTGGTCAGTCCATTTACGGGTTTGAAGTTTGCCTTCAACGTAAATTTGTGAACCTTTACGGCAATATTCACCAACAATTTCAGCTAACTTGCCAAAAAACACAACACGGTGCCATTCTGTTTTATCAACCATTTGACCGGTGTTTTTGTCTTTATAGCTATCTGACGTAGCTAGAGTAATATTCGCTACACCATTGCCGTTAGGCATATAACGTACTTCTGGATCTTGACCTAAATTACCAACCAAGATTACTTTGTTCACACCGCGTGCCATGGACCTTTCTCCTATAAACGTTATATTAAACCAGCCACTTTGCGGGCTTGGTCTAGGTCAAATTCTTTATCATCAATCTTTAAATAACTGCGATTTTCATCACAGACTACTGTTGCTTCAATTACGCCTGGTAAAGCAACTAAACGAGAAGCAAGGGTTTGCGCTTGCTGCTCGTTACTTAATTCTGTCATTAAGCTTATCATTTTACTGCGTGGCGGGACTTGCATATTCCACGCAAGGATAAGCCATATTACCCCAACAACTGCGGCTGCGGCAAACACTGCTTGCGGTGTTGTTGATTGCGCAACGTAACCGCCTAAAATACCACCTAAAAATGCACCAAAAAATTGTCCTGACGAAAACACTCCCATCGCCGAGCCTTTTTGGCTAGCAGGTGCTAAGCGCGATACTAATGCCGGCATCGTCGCTTCTAAAAAGTTAAAGGCAACAAAATACGCCAGCATACACATCGCCATGCCGATGATTGAGTCAACACCAATTGCCATTGCCAACATACTTAGAGCGAGCACTGCGATAGAGCCAACAAATGCCTGTTTCTCTTTTTCTTTGCGGATCGCAATGATCATCACTGGCGCCATTAATAAAAATGCCAGTAATAAAACGGGAATATATACTTGCCAATGCGCTTGTGCTGCTAAACCTTTGGCAATTAACTGCCCTGGTAAGGCGACAAAAATCGTCGTCAAGGTCAAATGTAATAGCATCACCCCTAAATCTAAACGTGCTAATTGCGGGTGCTTAATGAGTTTTTTAATATCGCTAACGCTTGCTAAGGTATCGCCTTTGGGGGCTTTGCTAACCGCTTTGGGGACCAAAAACAACACAATAAAAATACCCGCAACAGCCAAAATAGCAGTTAACCAGAACACTCCAGCAAGACCCCACGCTGCGGCAATCATTGGACCAAGTAACATAGCAATAGCAAAGCTCATGCCTATGCTCATACCAATCACGGCCATCACTTTTGGTCGTTGCTCATCGCGGCTCAAATCAGAAGCAAAAGCTAATAACGAGCTGGCAATTGCGCCCATCCCTTGTAATGCTCGCCCTAACGTGACCATTTGCATTGAATCAGCCGTGGCAGCAATCACCGAACCGATGGCAAAAACAGTTAAACCGCCAACAATGACTTTTTTACGGCCAATTTTATCCGATAACCAGCCCATGGGAATTTGTAACACAGCTTGTGTTAAACCATAGGCGCCAATCGCAAAACCAATCCATATAGGTGAAAATCCTGATAATTCTTGCCCATAAATAGCCAATACTGGCATCAACATAAATAGGCCAAGCATACGAAATGCAAACACACTCGCTAAGGAAACTGCGGCGCGTTTTTCTCGTGAATTGAGTGAAGAAGCTGTCATGATTCGCGTGTTCTTGCTGTCTATTAAAATTTGAGCAGGGATTCTACCACAAGCTTACAGAGAAATAATCGTCCCAATGCGATGATTTTTCATTGATCAAGGATTAATCTTCGCACGTATTATGAGATACTCAGTAAATCAATTTGGTAATGAAACGAGATAGCATGGAAAACATTGAAGTCCGAGGCGCCCGCACGCACAATTTAAAAGACATCAGCCTAACCATTCCCCGTGATAAATTAATTGTTATCACCGGTCTATCTGGTTCGGGTAAATCGTCTTTAGCATTTGATACCTTATATGCAGAAGGGCAGCGTCGGTATGTAGAATCTTTATCGGCCTATGCCAGACAATTTTTATCTTTAATGGAAAAACCGGATGTTGATCATATTGAAGGGTTGTCACCGGCAATTTCAATTGAACAAAAATCAACGTCACATAATCCCCGCTCCACCGTTGGCACCATTACCGAAATATATGATTACCTGCGCTTAATGTTTGCCCGTGTCGGTGAACCGCGTTGCCCTACTCACGATTTGCCACTCGCTGCACAAACCGTTAGCCAAATGGTCGACACTGTGCTGGCGTTCCCAGAGGGCAGCAAGCTGATGTTGCTAGCCCCTGTTGTGAAAGAGCGCAAAGGTGAGCACGTTAAGTTGTTAGAGCAACTAGCCAGCCAAGGTTATATTCGCGCCCGTATTGACGGGGAAGTATGCGACCTTTCTGATCCACCGACTTTAGAACTACATAAAAAACACACTATTGAAGTCGTGGTCGATCGTTTTAAAGTGAAAGATGGCTTACAACAGCGTTTAGCCGAATCGTTTGAAACCGCGTTAGAGCTGTCAGCCGGTGTAGCAACTATTGCATCGATGGATGACGCAAACGCCGAAGAGCTGCTGCTCTCCGCCAACTTCGCTTGCCCAACGTGTGGCTACGCCATGACCGAACTTGAACCTCGGTTATTCTCATTTAATAATCCGGCAGGCGCATGCCAAAGTTGTGATGGTTTAGGAGTTCGTCAGTATTTCGACCCAAATCGAGTGATTCAAAACCCAGAGCTTAGTTTATCTGGCGGTGCCATAAAAGGCTGGGATAAACGCAGTTTTTACTATTTCCAGATGCTACAAGCCGTTGCTGAGCACTATAAATTTGATTTAGAAATGCCATTTCAGGAACTATCTAAAGATGCTAAAAAAATCATTTTAGAAGGTTCTGGCGATACAAAAATTGCTTTTAACTACCGCAACGACCGTGGCGACCTGATCACTCGTAACCATGAGTTTGAAGGCGTGTTAAATAACATGAACCGCCGCTATCGTGAGACAGAATCAAATTCCGTGCGCGAAGAACTGGCTAAATATCAAACCAGCCAAGCTTGCCCAAGTTGTAAAGGGTCGCGCCTACGCCAAGAAGCGCGCAGTGTATTTATCGGTCAGACTAACTTACCCGCTATCACCAGTATGAGTATTGGTGAAGCAATGAGCTTTTTTGAGCAACTAAGCTTAACGGGCCAAAAAGGCCAGATAGCTGAGAAAATCTTAAAAGAAATTCGCGACCGTTTATCGTTTTTGATCAACGTAGGGCTAAATTATCTCTCTTTAGAGCGCAGTGCTGATACTTTATCTGGCGGTGAGGCTCAACGTATTCGCTTAGCCAGCCAAATTGGCGCAGGCTTAGTAGGCGTAATGTATGTACTTGATGAACCATCGATTGGTTTGCATCAACGTGATAATGACCGTTTACTACAAACGCTGATCCATCTACGCGACTTAGGTAATACCGTGATTGTGGTAGAGCACGACGAAGATGCCATACGTGCCGCCGATCATATTATTGATATAGGCCCTGGAGCTGGCGTGCATGGCGGTTATATCATTGCCCAAGGTACTCGTGATGACATTTTAGCTAGCGAAGAGTCAGTAACAGGGCAATTTTTATCTGGCCGACGCAAAATTGAAGTTCCCAAAGAGCGTCATAAAATCAACGATAAGTGGTTAGAGCTGTTTGGCGCTAGCGGTAATAACTTAAAAAATGTCGATTTAAAAATACCTTTTGGTTTAATGACCTGTATTACTGGCGTATCAGGCTCTGGTAAGTCAACGCTTATCAACGATACCTTATTCAAACTTGCTCATACCGAACTAAACGGAGCGACCACCGCCGAAGCCGCACCGTACAAATCAATTAGCGGCCTTGAGCATTTTGATAAAGTCATCGATATTGACCAAAGCCCGATTGGCCGTACCCCACGCTCAAACCCAGCCACATATACCGGTATTTTTACTGGCATTCGTGAACTGTTTGTAGGCACGCAGGAATCTCGCTCTCGTGGTTACAAAGTCGGTCGCTTTAGCTTTAATGTAAAAGGTGGCCGCTGTGAAGCTTGCCAAGGCGATGGCGTGATCAAAGTCGAAATGCACTTTTTACCTGATGTATATGTGCCATGTGATGTCTGTAAAGGGCAACGTTATAACCGTGAAACGTTAGAAGTGCAGTATAAAGGCAAAAACATCCATCAAGTATTAGAAATGACGGTGGAAGACGCACACGACTATTTTGATAAAATACCCGCCATTGCGCGTAAACTAAAAACCTTAATGGATGTGGGCCTGTCTTATATTCGCTTAGGCCAAGCCGCGACAACGCTCTCTGGTGGTGAAGCTCAACGGGTTAAACTCGCCCGCGAGTTATCTAAACGTGACACAGGTAAAACCTTATACATTTTAGATGAACCAACCACAGGCTTGCACTTTGCTGATATTGAACAATTATTAGTAGTACTGCATCGCCTGCGTGACCACGGTAATACGATTGTGGTTATTGAGCATAATCTTGATGTAATAAAAACAGCCGATTGGATCATTGATCTAGGTCCCGAAGGTGGTGCTGGCGGCGGTGAGATCCTCATTGCAGGCACGCCGGATGAAGTAGCCGAATGTGAGCGTTCACATACTGGCCACTATTTAAAACCCCTATTATCAAAATAGGGTTTTCGCTTTATGTACTAAGGTTGGCCGGTGTTAAGATACATAAAAATTGCCAGATGGCGTGCAAACAAACAGCTGAGGCAACAACAGCAAAATTTGCAACCTCATAAACTGCGCTTTTATGAGCAAGGTAAAGCTATTTGGTTTAATCTTAACACCGCGCAAAAGCTCTACTTATTGGCGTTAATCTGCCTAATCATCTTTCAAAGTGGTTGGCTATGCGCCAGTATCACTATCGTAGCGCTTACTATTGAGTTTTGGCCAAAGTTCAATAAGCTCTGGCATTCACTTGCTGGCAAAGCACTTATACTTATTTTCTATGCCAGTATCGCCAACTTTGTACTGGCCAATGCCAGTGGTATTGTGAATAATGTAACTCATGTTTCAGCAACACATTTTAATTACACCCACAATTTTGCCACGCTACTTTATTTACCACCCTGGGCGTTGGGCATCTCTCTATCGACATTACTATTATTACAATTGATATTGCCGTTCTATATTTTTATGCTCTTAATCATCAAACCGTTTGGTTCACAGCGGGTAAAGTTTATTAGCCAAAGCTATTCACCTTTACTTACAGCTTCTATACGGTTTTTTTTATCAACGATTGTAATAATCAATCTAATGTCTTTTGTTGATGACAAAGATACCGGTGCCGTTTTTGATGACATAGTAAGCAACTTCGTCAGCAGCAAGCAGCTCTCAAGTCGAGCACTAACAAAGCAACAAGAAGTTGAAGTTGTAGAAGAGCTCAGCCAAAAAATACATGGGCAACTACCAAGTGAAAATATTACCCAAACACCTTCCACACTGCCAGTAACTCCGACGGAAGAAGATGAAACCACTCAATCCGTACGATTATTCTTTAACACCAAAGGTTACTTTGAACGCAGCAAACGGTTAATTGCTATGTTTGCTTACACCTACGAAGCAGACCAATACTCCCGTTGCAAAAAATCTGACGACAGTAAATCGATTGAGATTAACGACTACGAAATTGTTGAAATTGCACCAGATAACAGCAAACCTTACGGTTACAGCTTTACGGTAAAAGCATGCCAATCGCCGGGCATTAAAGCGCCATAGCGGGCTACGGGCTACGGGCTACGGGCTACG
>NZ_JACJDM010000033.1:0-52900 GCF_014163545.1 Pseudoalteromonas sp. SR45-6 | reverse complement strand
AGTCAGTGAATTAAAGTCAAACCTGTTTTTTAATTTGGCAATTACTTTGAGTTAATAGGTGGAAGCTGAGCTTTATATAATAAGCATGTTTATATCCCGCGAGCTAAATAGCTTGTTATCTGATGCTTTTAAGTTCAATCCCTGCAATACGAGTTATCAATTCATCGAGAAAGGACAAATCCACTATTTCGCCGTTACTAAATAGTCGGTAATCCGACTCCAAACCTGCCAACAATTCTCTTGCCTCAGCAACACCTTTAAAAAACTCGCTACTGCGTAAAATACACACCAAGAGATCATCTTGCAGCGCAATGCGCTGCTTTATTTCATGTAGACCTTGTCCTAAATAAGACTTGAGCGTCTTTAAATCAGAAGAAGATATACGTCCATTTTCGAACTTTAACGTAATTTTGAAGTATTCCATGAACTTAATCTCATAACGATTGCACTTAACACTTGAATTTAAATAAGATTAAAGCTGCTGCTTCGAGCCTAAATTTGTATATAACAGCAACAAAAAAGCCAGATATTCCGTTGTAGTTGGAACCATCTGGCTTTATATGATTAGTTATTAGCAAGCGTTACGGACGTGGAATAAATCCTAACGCGTTGTAAACAGACTTTAAGGTTATCTCTGCACGTGCGCTGGCTTTTTCAGCACCGGTTTTCATGATGTTGTTGAGCAATGCTTGATCTTCACGTATCTCTTTAAAGCGCGCTTGGATTGGCTCGATCATGCTCACTACTGCGTCAGCGGTGTCTTTTTTCAGATGGCCATACATTTTATCTTCGTATTCAGGCACTAACTCTTCAATTGAGCGCTTAGTTGCAACAGACATAAGTGTTAGTAAGTTTGATACGCCTGGTTTTTCAGTGCGATCAAAATAAATACGCGCTTGCTCGTCTGAATCGGTTACTGCTTTTTTAAGCTTTTTCTCGATCTTTTTTGGTTCGTCTAACATCATGATAAAACCATTTGGGTTTTCATCTGATTTAGACATTTTTTTCAGTGGATCTTGCAGGCTCATTACGCGCGCACCAAACTCTGGAATGTAAGGTTCTGGGATCGTGAAAACTTCACCATATAAGTTATTAAAGCGCGTTGCGATATCGCGTGTTAGTTCAAGGTGCTGCTTTTGATCATCACCTACTGGTACTTGCGCCGCTTGATAAAGTAAAATATCAGCTGCTTGTAATACCGGATAAGCAAACAAACCAACGTTTACGTTGCTGGTGTTCTTTGCTGACTTATCTTTAAACTGGGTCATGCGGTTAAGCTCCCCCATTTGCGCATAACAGTTTAGTACCCAACCTAGCTGTGCATGTTCAGGCACTTGCGACTGCACAAATAAAGCAGCTTTATCTGGATCAATACCACATGCAACATACAAAGCTATACCATCTAATACACGGGTTTTTAAAAGCTCTGGATCTTGGCGTAACGTAATCGCGTGCAAATCAGCTAACATAAAGTGACTATCATACTCTTCCTGTAGCTTTACCCACTGGTTAATAGCGCCAACATAGTTGCCTATTGTCATTCCACCGGTTGGCTGCATGCCACTTAACACTACTGGTTTACTCATGATGTTCCTTTATATTACAAAAATAAAAAATGCTAAAATTAAAAAATCGCTTAACGCTGGGTAAGAACAGGTATTATATCTAAGAAATTCTCACAGAGGTACTGTGGATTCAAATCAGCAAGATTTTCACCTTGGTTATAACCATAATTAACGGCAAGTACGTCTATATGTGCCGCTTGCGCCGCTAAGATATCACTTTTTGAGTCACCAATCATAATTGCTTGACTCACTGGTACATTTAATTGCTGACAAGCAAATAAAAGAGGCTCTGGTGAAGGCTTTTTGGCCATGTCATCACCACACACTATCACCTCAAAATGACTTCTTAAAGCGAGCTTATCAAGTAGCTTTTCAGTAAAGCAGCGGGCTTTGTTAGTGATCAACGCTTTTGGTATACCACGTAACGCCGCAAGGCCTGTTTCTACGTGTTGATAAAGCACACTGTATTCACCTACTTGTTGCTCATAATGATCATAAAAAAGCGCAATTGCTTTATCTGCTAATGCTGGATCTAGGTGTTCACTGACTTTCATGTCGCCACTGAGGCCTCGCCTAACCAGCATTTCAATGCCGTTACCAACCCAGCTTTGTACCAACCCCTGACTTACAATTGGAAAAGCTAAACCAGATAAAGTCAGATTCATGGCTATATATAAATCATAAACACTATCAACTAAAGTACCATCAAGATCAAATAAAGCGGCTTCATACTTCATTATTTTACACCCTCTAACTGGGCACGCATTTGCTCAATTACTTGTTGGTAATCTGGCTGATTAAAAATAGCAGAGCCGGCAACAAACATGTCAGCACCGGCTTGAGCCGCCGCCGCAATATTATCGACTTTAATACCACCATCTACTTCTAAACGAATAGCACGACCTGAATCATCAATTATTTTCCGTGCTTGGCGTAGTTTTTCCAAAGTATGAGGAATAAAACTTTGACCGCCAAAACCTGGATTAACCGACATTAATAAAATCACATCAAGCTTATCAATCACATGTTCTAAATAGCTTAAACTCGTCGCAGGGTTAAAGACTAAACCAGCTTGGCAACCATGATCTTTGATCAGCTGCAAAGTGCGATCAATATGTTCACTCGCTTCAGGATGAAAAGTAATGATTGAAGCACCAGCATCAGCAAATTGCGGTATTAAACTATCGACCGGTTTAATCATTAAATGCACATCAATAGGCGCAGTAATACCATAATCACGTAGCGCTTTGCACACCATAGGCCCAATTGTTAAGTTTGGCACATAGTGATTATCCATCACATCAAAATGAACTACATCTGCACCAGAAGCTAAAACACGCTCAACATCTTCGCCCAAACGGGCAAAATCAGCAGATAAAATAGACGGGGCGATAAGGTACTTTTGTAGTGTTTCTAACATAAACAATCCTTAGTGATATTAAAAATGCGCAAAATAGCAGGGCCATTAATTGCCATAATGTAACCTAAATCAAGCTATTCCCCAAGAATCCCAGTTAATTAAAGCTTTAACTCTATTTGAAGTTTTGCAACGGTTATATTTTAAACAGCAAAATATAAACATTATTTTTACCTTAACCTTCTAATTTTATTAATTTTTTATATTTGTTAAGGATAAATTAAGTTTGTTATTTGAGCATTTTTTATGTATGCTCTAGTGAGTAACACTATTATGGACTTAGTAAAATGCGTGCTTTTAAAATCGGGATCTTAACTGCGGCTGCTATAACTATCGGTACACTAAGCTATTTTTCAAAAAGTGATAATACACTTATCGCAGCTAACGATTGCGAATGTAGCTCAGGCCATTTAAAAATTAATAATGCAGTGCAATGTATGAAGGTCGAACAAGAATCAAGTTGGATGTCATGGATCACTGGTGATAGTCGCAGTGCACAATTTCATTATTTAGATTTACTTGAATTATTAACCAGCTCAGACGAACCACAAAAAGCACGTTCACTTAGTCCTAGGTTCTAGTAAAATGCGGCAACTGATCAGCGCTATACAAAGTGTTGTTGCGGCATTTTTTGGCGTGCAATCTGAACACAAGCGTCACGCTGACTTTAAACAACACTCGCCTACCAGTATTATTATCATCGCTATTATTTTATTTATATCTTTTGTAACCGCTATCTATGGCGTGGTGACTTGGGTGCTAAGTACATAGCCATCAACTCATTAACTTTATTGCGCGAACCACCTTTTGGGCTAATCGTCCGCTTAACTTGAATTTCAGCTAACGTTGCTTGGCTATATATTTTACGTGTCCATACAGTGTCATGATTCGAGATCAATACCGGTGTTTTGTTTTCAAATGCCGCTTGCTCAGCTAAATTAGCTAGATTCGCCTGATCATCTAAATTAAAGCCACCCTTAGCATAAGAGGTAAACGACGCCGTTTTACTCAAAGGCACATAAGGTGGATCGCAATAGATCACGGCGTTATCGGGTACTAATTTAAATACATCGTCATAACCTAAACAAGTAAACGTGGCTTGTTGCGCTTTTTCGGCAAAAAAGTACATTTCTTTTTCAGGAAAATACGGACGTTTATACTTACCGAACGGAACATTAAAAATTCCTTTCAGGTTATAGCGGCATAAACCGTTGTAGCCGTGGCGATTCATATATAAAAATAAAATCGCTCGCTCGTAAATGTCATTACTTTGATTAAACTGTACGCGATAATCATAATATGCGTCAGGCTGGTTGTTTAAATCAACAAACAGCTTTTTAGCATCGCTGATGAATTCATCTGGAGAATTTTTTAATTCGTTATACAAGTTAATGAGATCAGCATTAATATCATTAAGAATATAATCTTTAAAATCTGTGTTTAAAAATACCGAGCCAGCACCTACAAACGGTTCAACTAAGGTATCAGCGTGTTTGCTCGCTTCATTTAAGCGCGCGCTAATATCTTCAACTAAGCTGTATTTTCCGCCAGCCCATTTAAGGAAGGCTCTGGTCTTTTTCTGCATCGGCTCTTTACTTCAAACTGGTGTGCCGCGATTTTACACTAAACAGTGTAAATTTACTGATCTAGTAACGCGATTTCTTGTTTTATTTTACTGATTTTTTTATAAAACGGCTGATTTTTACGCACCGCTTCAGGTAGGCTTGCTAGCGCTTCGCGAGCCGCATTTAAGTTATCAAAGCTGCCATAGGTTACCACCCACCACATTTTATCGTTGCGGCGTGTTTGATAGACTTTACCAAGTACTTGCAGCGACTGTTTAGCAACAAACTGCTCGGCGATTGTTTGCTGAGTTACCGCTAGTAACTGGATCACGACCTTACTATCCGGCTGTTGTAGATACCAAGCATTATCTGCTGGCATAATTTGCTGCGCTTGAGGAACAAGCTCTACCACAGTGGGTTCTTCAGCCAAGCTAGTCGTGATATCAACAGGCTCTGCAACTGGCGCTAAACTATCTAGTATTGCCGCAACATTATTTTCCTGAGTAGGATTATCAATAAGCGGCTTGTCTTGCTCTGGTTGGGCTTGTTGAGCAGCTGATTGAGCATCTGCAGCTTCTACTTGTGAGGAATCTATTGTCACCGCAGGTTCTGTTACAGCTTGCTTTAAAGTATCGACTGCGATTGCCGTCGCCACTGGAGTTTCTGGTTGTGGCTGATAAAAATCCTGCCACCAACGGGTCATATCAGATTTATATAAAAAACCAATGATGAGTAACATAATAATCACTAGCAGCGTTATTAAATGTACTCGCCAAGATACTTTATCAGTGACTACAACCTTAGCTGTGTGCTGTGTTGGTTGCCACGCTAACAATAAACTCGGATTACCGTGTGCTTCGCGCAAAAAGGTTTGAAATACCGGGTCTTCATCATAAGGTAAATCATTAAAATAGCACTTCATCAACTGTTTACTTTCTGCTATTGAAAGTGCTTCGAGATGAATTTCAACAGCGCTTTTAAATTGCCCCACTGATTGCGATGCCAGTAAGACATATAAAGTAGTAGGACTATGCTTGGCAAGCGTTGTTAACTCTTCGACCATTTCTTCAGATAAATGCCGTCCACCATCTAACACCCATAAACATGGACCACAGTTTTGCTGTTTAGCTAGTTGGTAAAAATTTTCTGACAGGCTTAGGTTTTGATCAATTAACGGCGAGCGGAAGCTTTGTTCCAGTAACTCACTCATCAATTGCATATCACTCATACGCGCACTAAGCTGCACAAATGACTTATTAAAATCACTGTATTTATCAGTAATGAAGGTTTCGAGAAGATAACTTTTACCAAGTCCAGAAGAACCCAGTAAGACAATTAAATTTTGCCCATATTCAAACTGTAGGGCAATCCGATCAACCAAAGCCGCACGGCTAGGTAAGATTTGCGATTGCATTAGCGCCCTATTAAATTTCGGACCTGTTGATCTGATACATCATCAACCAACGCGCATTGACCAAACGCAGTAGGAAGAATAAAACGGATCGTGCCTTTTTTATTCTTTTTATCTTTACGCATATGATGAAGGAAATGTTCAGCAGTCATCACATCAGGGATCTCACTAGGCAAATTATATTGTGCTATTAAGGTAACGATCCTTGCAACTTCTTGTGCACTTAAATCACCACGAGTATGAGCTAGCTGTGCAGCTAATACCATGCCAGTGGCAACAGCTTCACCATGTAGCCATTGGCCGTATCCCATTTGCGCTTCGATAGCATGCGCAAAGGTATGGCCTAAATTAAGTAACGCTCGTAGTCCTGCTTCTTTTTCATCCTGAGCGACAATCAGTGCTTTAATTTCACAACAACGAAAAATCACATGCTGAATGGTTTCTTCATCCAAAGCCTGTAATTGCGCGGTGTTGTTTTCTAGAAAAGTAAATAATTCTGTATCGTAAATTAAGCCATATTTAATAACTTCAGCCATACCGGCTGCAAATTCACGAGCAGGAAGTGTATGCAATGATTGAGTATCAATAAACACGGCTTGCGGCTGATAAAAAGCCCCAATCATGTTTTTACCCAAAGGATGGTTAACCGCCGTTTTACCGCCAACTGATGAATCAACTTGCGATAATAAGGTAGTGGGTACTTGAATAAACGGTACCCCGCGTTGATAGCAGGCCGCAACAAAACCAGTCAGATCACCGACCACACCACCACCAAGGGCGATTAAGCAAGTATCTCTGCCGCAATTGTTTTCAAGCAAAAATGCCGAGATTTTCTCAAACCATTCCAGTGATTTATATTGCTCACCATCAGGAATAATAAAACTTAGCGGATTTAAATCAGCTAATAACTCCATTGCATCGCTTAAGTACAAAGGTGCAATGGTGTCATTAGTGATAATGATAGGTCGACAATCACCAATATGATGATGCAGCCTGTCAGTCTGTTGAAGAGCAGATTGACCAATATAAATAGGATAACTTCGCTCGTCTAAATTAACTGTTAATTCAAGCATCGCTAGTATCCTTTCTTATTGGTATTTAAAAATCTAATTTCTCGATGATTTGATTAGCGACAACTTTAGCGCTTTGCTCATCAGTGCGTACAACAAAATCAGCTACTTCTTTATACAACGGTTCGCGTTCTTCAGCTAAGCGCTCTAATACATCACGAGGTGCTTCTTCTGTTTGCAGTAATGGGCGACGCTTGTCGCGCTGCGTGCGTGCAACTTGCTTTTCGATAGGTGTCTCTAGGTATACAACAATACCACGAGCCGAAAGCTTGTTTCGTACTTCTTTACTCATCACAGAACCACCACCAGTTGCAAGTACAATACCTTGCATTTCTGTTAGATCGCCAATGACAGATTCTTCACGAAGTCGAAAGCCTTCTTCACCTTCAAGATCGAACACCCAGGCAATATCTGCACCGGTACGGCGTTCGATTTCTTGATCAGAATCGACAAATTCAAGGTGCAATTGATCTGCAATGTGACGACCAATTGTGCTTTTGCCAGCCCCCATAGGGCCAACTAGAAATATATTACGTTTTTCAGCCATATCTTTTAGTACAAACGAACTCTAAAATTTGAAATAAAACCCCGCCTAACGACCTGGCCCCAAAATTAAGGAGGGGATTATCTCAGTAATTGATTGGGTATTTCAAGTCAATTAGAACAAAAAGCCAATTAACGAGCAATTAAAGTCAATAATTGCCCATTGTGTAAGAATAAATCAGTGTAAATTACTCTATTTGGATTTTCGGAGTAACGAAAATCAGCAATTCTTTCTTTTCATTAAACTCACTAGTGCTTCTAAACAGCACTCCTAGGTAAGGAATATCACCTAATAATGGTACTTTTTTAACTGAGTTAATGATTTGCTGCTGGAATATACCACCAAGTACCACGGTTTGACCATTCTCAACCAGTACTTGGGTTTGAATTTCTTGGGTATCAATTGCAACTGCAGGACCAGTTCCAGTTTGTACCGTATCACCTCGGGTATCTTGGGTAATGATTAAATCCAAGATAACTTTATTATCTGGGGTGATGTGTGGTGTTACCTCAAGACTCAATACTGCCTTTTTAAAGCTAACAGTTGTAGCACCACTTGAAGCAGATTCAACATACGGTATTTCGGTACCTTGTTCAATACGTGCTTTTTTCTGGTTGGCAGTCGTAATGCGCGGACTTGCGATAATTTCACCACGGTTTTCTTCTTCAAGCGCGGTTAGCTCTAAATCAAGTAACGTGCCATTTGCTAATTTAGCAACGTGCATACCAATACTGCCAGCGGCACCTGTGATAGGCAAGTTTACATTAAGGCGATCAGAAATACTTGGAATGGTGCCGTTAGAAATCGTATTAGCACCTTCTAAGGTACCTGAAATACCATCAGTGCCTTGTTGATCACTAAACCCCCAACGTACTCCTAAGTCTTCTTTTACGTTATCACGTACAGTAACCATACGTGCCTCAATAATAACTTGTCTAACCGCTATATCCAAAGTTTCGACCATACGGCGAACACTTGCAATGCTTTTAACGGTGTCTTTAATTAACAAGGTATTGGTACGTTTATCAACGGATACACTGCCGCGAGCACTAATAATGCTGTTAGTGTCGGTTTTCAGTAAATCAGCAAACTCTTCCGCTTTAGCATAATTCAAACGAATATATTCACTATAAAGCGGCTCTAAGTCTTCAACTTGTTGTTTGGCTTTTAGATCTTTCGCTTCGCGGGCGGCAAGCTCTTCAGATGGTGCCACCATTAATATAGAGCCATCCATACGCTTATCTAAACCTTTAACGCGTAATACCACGTCAAGAGCTTGATCCCAAGGCACACCATCTAAACGCAGAGTTATGTTGCCACTGACTGAGTCACTGGTTACTAGGTTGAAATCATTATAGCCGGCAATAATTTGCAATACGGCACGCACAGAGATGTCTTGAAAGTTTAGGGTCATTGGGCGACCTTGGTATTCTTTACCACCTTCTAAATATGAACGTTGCGATTCATCTTTTTCAACTGTAAGTGTAAGAATATTTTCAATTTGTTGATAAGTGAATTTAAACGCGGCATTAGGGGTTATCACTACCCTACTCATATTATTTTCTTTAAATGTCTCAATTGAGCTCACTACAGTGCCAAAATCTAGCACATCTAGCTCATATAATAAGTCATCTAAAATATCGGTATGATGAAACTCAGCAATAATTTTACCGCCACTTTCATGCACATCAATCGCAGCTTGAGTATCTTGTAAAAAGACTAAGACTCGCGCTTCACCTTTTTCACCGCGACGAAAATCAATAGACTGGATTGAGTTGATGTAATTGCCAGTCACTTCTTTAGCGGTATTAGCATCTTGTTGTGACGTGATCGGATTATCTGAGACGTGTAATGAAACAAGGTTATTGTTCACCGTTGTTTGGTAAATTTTTAAACGCTCTAAATGAACAGTGACAATCAAGTTACCATCAACAGCTACACTATTAACTTTTTCAATACCTGCTTGGTTGATTTGTACTTCACTTAAACCTTGTTCAACACTAGCTGCATTAAAGCGCATTTCAATACGAGCCGGGTTATTAAATACCTGAACTTTTGGCTCTTCAGTCAGCTCTTCATCAAATACCAGCTGTAACTGTGTTTCTCCAGCTATTAGCGGGCTATAACGAACATCATACAATAGCGGCGTAGCCATTGCTGATTGCGTGATAAAAAGGGCAATAACAACAAACAAAGCCTGCTGAATGCGATTACTCCAAGATACTCCCTTATGCATTTTAATTTTACCTTTTTTATTTTTAACTAGTGCCATTGGATCCCGCCTCTAACATTTCCAGCTTCGTCAGGCGCTCTTTCCAACAACCAGACCCGTCGGGTATTAATTCTAACAATTCTATATAATCACTTTTAACATCTTGTACAACACCATGATACAAACCAATATGATTACCGATAGTAACTCGGTGTAAAGTATCATCTGCAGCTTTAATTAATGCCCATGTTTGGCCACCAGAACCCAGCGTGCCTTTCATTGCTAGGTTATCCAACGGATATTTCTCTAATACTTCACGCGTACGATCAGGATCAGGGTGTAAGCAGTTTTTAACTTGGATCATGTTATTTTGAATAATTTCCGGTTGCGGCGCAACAAAAGGACTACGTAGTTGCTGTGCATTGTATTCAAAGTGCTCAAATTGGGTCAGTTTTGGAATGGCCTCTACCTTAGGTGTAGTGCTGGCTTTTACCTGATCAATAAATTCTTTTTGCTCAGAAGTATCATCGTTACATGCGCTCACCAAAATACCGCTGAGTAAAACAAAGGCTAGTTTTTTCATTTTTTAGCCCCTACTTTCTTCACGCCGCCTTCATAGCGGTAAGTTTTGGCAACCACGCTAAATGTCAGTTTGCCTGAGTCTGAACTATTAATTGAAAAGTCATGCAAACTTACTATACGAGGAAGTTGCGCCACTTTACCAACAAAATCACCAAACTCATGGTAGCTACCTATTACTTCAATTTTAATCGGTAACTCAGTATAAAATTCTTTTTCCACTTCTGGTAACCAGCCAATTTTAAGAAAGGTTAAGCCACTGGTCGTGCCCACATAAGATAAATCATCAAGTAAGCCTGGTGTTTCGTTTGAAGTCGGTAAGCGCTTTAGTAGTAAAGAAAACTTTTCTTCCATTTCAACCATTTGTTGACGGTAAATTTCTAGATTACTGGCCACAGCATATTTCACTCGATAGGTACTGCGTAACTCAACTTCTTTACTAACTGCATTGTGGTAGCTATCTATTTCATCTGAAACCAATAAGCTGTAACTAAAAAACAGCACCAAGGCAGCTACAAAAGTACAGCAAATAACCTTGACAACTATTGGCCAATCGCCGATATTTTCAAGCTCAATTTCGTTCCATTCAATCTCTGTTAACGCTTTGATATCAAGGTTCATTATTTAACCTCTCCAATCTTATCAAAGGGTTTTACATAAAATTCCATATTAAAATCACTCAATAAACGAGACGATTTCTCCCCTGCAATAATGCCTTGCATTGTCGGCTTTTCGAGCAGATAGGAGTTTTGTACTTGGCGCAACATGTTTGACAAATAATTATTAGATTCGCTACGGCCAACCACATGAATTGCACTACCACGGCGTTCTAACTTAGTTAGATAAACACCCGTTGGTACAATTTTGGCAACTTCATCCATAATTTGTGTGCCTAAATTACGACTACTTTGCAGCTCTTCAATTAAGCGCATACGTTGCTGTAAGTTTTCTTTCTTTTTATCTAACTCACGAATTTCACTAATACGCCGATCTAATTGCCCTATTTCAGTTGAAAGGTAATTATTTTTAATATTTTGACCGTCTCGTAAACCACCGTAATAGCTACTCAATAAATACATACTGATAAAACTGCCAAGCACCACGAAAAATAAAATAGTGACAAATTTATTCTGCGATTGTTTTCGCTGCTGTTCGCGCCACGGCAGTAGATTTATATGTGGCATGATGAAAAACTCCTTAATGCCAAACCTGTCGCTATTGCAAATTGAGTACGATGACGCTGTAACACATTGCGATCGACATGGTGGGAAATATCCATATTTTCAAAAGGCTCAGCCACTATGGTATGAATACCTAGTTCTTCAATTAGCAATCGATCAAGGCCATCAATCATCGCTGTGCCACCAGTAAGCACAATGTAATCGATTTGATCTTTGCCACTGGTAGTTAAAAACATCTGCACTGCGCGGCGCACTTGCTGTAATAATGAGGTTTGAAATGGTGCCAATACTTCAAACGTATAGTTAGGCGGAAGATCGCCAGTAGTTTTGCCTATTTCAGCTTCATCAAAACTTTTATTGTAATAAGCCACTATGCTGTTGGTGTATTGATCGCCACCAAATACTTGGTCTCGGGTGTAAATCGTTTCACCGCCAAGTACCACACTTACCAACATAAGTACCGCGCCAATATCGACCACTGCTACACACTTATTAAATGCATCGCTTGGTAATTGCTGATAATACACATCCATTGCGCGACTCAGCGCATAGCTTTCTACATCAACTACTTTTGCTATTAAACCAGCTGATTCTAATGCACCAACACGAGCTTCAACACTTTCGGTACGCGCAGCTGAAAGCAACACATTCATTTTGGAAGGATCGGCTTCGTTGGTACTGAGCTTTTCAAAATCTAGGCTAACTTCATCTAAAGGATAGGGAATAAGGCTGTCCGCCTCGATTTCTATTTGCGACTCAAGCTCTGCATCGCTAAGCGTAACATCCATAAAAATTACTTTAGTAATGACGGTTTGTCCCGATACAGCCACTGCTGCCGAACGAATTGACTTAGGTAACTTACGCTTTAGCTTAGTAATGATATTACCAATTGCCTCAATATCTTGAATATTGCGCTCAGCCATTGTACCTTTTGGCATTGGCTCAATTGCTAGCGCTTCGAGCCTGTAGCCACTGTCCGTTTCATTCAGCAACACCGCTTTTATAGCATGTGAACCGATATCTATCCCTACCATCATCGATGAAGACTTACTCAATAGTTGACTTAGCATGTTCGCAACTTGGCCTTTGTTTTAAGAATAAACAAGTTATAATTTTTATATGAAAAAATACTATTCATTTTTTAATCAATATATACTAGCAGTCTCCGATTCTAATTGGGAGTCCATTTAGGGAAAATATAAGTGATTTTATTGAAACGAACTTTACAATTTTTTATCATCTGCGCGTTTTTAGGGCTCATTACCTTAGTAAGCCTTTATTATTACGTTAAATCTGATATCCCCAGTGTGCAAGTTTTAAAAGACGTGCAATTACAAACTCCTATGCAAGTCTTTTCGAAAGATGGTTTGTTAATCAACCAGTTCGGTGAAAAACGTCGCATTCCAGTGACTATAGAAGAGATCCCACAACCACTCATAAATGCTATTTTAGCTACTGAAGATAACCGCTTTTATGACCATATAGGTATAGATCCTATAGGTATTTTACGTTCAGCGCTCGTATTAATTTCAACTGGTGAGAAAAAACAAGGCGCAAGTACTATAACAATGCAGTTAGCTCGTAACTTCTTCTTAACACGTGAAAAGGCCTATATCCGTAAAGTAAAAGAGATCTTCATTGCGTTACACATTGAGAACTTACTTACCAAGGATGAAATACTCGCTTTATACCTAAATAAAATAGAGTTAGGTAATCGTGCTTTTGGTATCGGAGCCGCTGCACAAGTCTATTATGGAAAGCAACTAAACGAGTTAACTTTAGCGCAAATGGCAATGATTGCAGGCTTACCAAAAGCGCCGTCAGCTTTAAATCCGATCAGAAACCCAGTTCGCGCCAAGGCACGCCGTAATGTGGTACTCAGACGTATGCTCGATGAAGGTTATATCTCTCAAGCAGACTACAACCAAAGCTCTCAAGAACCAATTACGGCAAAATTTCATGGTGCCGAAATAGACTTATATGCGCCTTATATATCTGAAATGGTGCGTGCAGAAATGGTCGCTCGTTATGGCTACGAAAAAGCCTATAATACCGGCTTTAAAGTTTACACCAGTGTTGAATCTGACGTACAAGCCGCAGCGCAAAAAGCACTCGTTAATAATCTCCATGCATACGATATGCGCCATGGCTATCGTGGCCCAGAGCAGCAACTGTGGGATTTTGAAACGCAACCAGCCCTAAGTTCTAGTGAAATTTTAGCAAAGCTAAAACCGGTAAAAGAAATTGCCCCGTTATTAACAGCAGCAGTTTTGTCTGTAGCAGATCAAACGGCAACAGTGTTATTAAAAAGTGGTGAGCAAGCCACTCTAGACTGGGATAATCTCAAATGGGCACGCAAATACATTACCCGTTACCGTCAAGGTTTTCCTCCAAAAACCGCTACCGACATACTCAATCCAGGGGAGCAAATTTGGCTACGTAAAAATGACGATGGTAGTTATCTACTCAGCCAATTGCCTGAAGCGTCAAGTGCATTAGTATCGCTGGATCCGAATGATGGTCGCATTAAAGCGATTGTTGGTGGCTATAGCTTTGAACAAAGCCAATATAACCGAGCCGTGCAAGCAAAACGTCAGGTAGGTTCTAACATTAAGCCGTTTATTTATTCAGCGGCGCTGAATAATGGTTATACCTTAGCGTCTATTTTAAATGATGCACCAATCAATCAATGGGACAAGAGCCTAGGGGTCGCATGGCGACCAAAAAACAGCCCTGCGATATATAACGGCCCAATCCGTATTCGTCGTGCTTTAGCACAATCGAAAAACGTTATTTCGGTGCGCTTACTACGCGGGGTAGGCTTGCAGCGCACAGCTGATCACCTATTAAAATTTGGCTTTCAAAATAATGATATCAATCGCAGTGAATCGCTAGCTTTAGGTAGTGCGTCAATTACTCCTTTAGAGCTTGCCCGTGGCATGAGCACATTTGCCAATGGCGGTCATTTGATCACCCCTTATTTCATTAATGAGATTCAAGACTCTGCAGGTAATGTGTTATTTAAAACAGAACCACTATTAGCGTGTGATCCCGTTACTCCTCCGCTAACAACGACTCAATTTGAGTCTACTTCTGGGTTAAATACCAGCCAAGCAGCAAATCATTGTGCGCCGCGCATCATATCTAAACAAAACGCGTTTTTGATAGCTGATGCGATGAATAGCGCAATTTGGGGAGGCGGTAGTTGGGCTCATAAAACGGGTTGGAGTGGCACAGGTTGGCGTGCTCAGGTATTAGAACGTCGCGATCTTTCCGGTAAAACGGGTACTACTAATGACTCTGTCGATACTTGGTTTAGCGGCTTTAACCGTAATGTTATGACCTCGGTCTGGGTTGGATTTGATAATCCAGGTAACCCGCTTGGTCGCTCGACGTATAATAACAACATGGATAATACCCAGATCTCTGGTGCAGAATCTGGTGCTAAAACAGCTCAACCAGCATGGATTGACTTTATGCGAGTAGCACTCAAAGATAAGCCAGAAGCACCAATCGAGCCACCTGAAGGATTAGTGTCGGTACGAATCGATCTAGCAACGGGACTCTTGAGTCAAAAGAACGATTACACTAGTCGCTTTGAATACTTTGAAAAAGGCACCTCGCCCACTAAGTATGTGATGCAGCATGTAGAAAACGTGTTTGAAGAAGAGACTAAAACAGAAGAAGAGCTGTTTTAATATTACTCTATCGCGATATAAAATCGCTGCTACATAAAAAAAGCGCCAATCGGCGCTTTTTTTATTTTACAAACTCAGAGCTCATTTTAAGTTTTGTATTAACCAATATAAATCAGAATGCACGCCTGCTGCGGTAACTTCTTTGCCTGCACCAGGACCTTGGATCACCAACGCATTATCGCTATACCACTGACTGTTGATAACAAAGATATTATCACCTGGAGTTAAGTTAGCTAAGGCATCACCCTGTGTTGCATAAGCCAAACCGACTTTAGCGGTTACTTTGCCATCAGCAATTGTTAACGCACCGGTATAACGCAGTACTTTGTTTTCTTTGCCAGCTAACTGTGCTTTTTCAGCAATAAAGTCATCAAGCAACTGCTTATTAGCTAAAAAAGACTGCCAATCACCTTGCGCTAGTTGCTCTGGCATCAACGGTGTTAAGCCAATCTCATCAAGCTCTAAGGTGAGCCCTAATTCACGAGCTAAAATTAATAGCTTACGCTGCATATCACGCCCTGATAAATCTTCCCGTGGATCAGGCTCGGTGTAACCCATTTGCTGCGCTTGCAACACTAAATCGGAAAACGCCACACTGCCATCATAACTGCTACACAACCACGATAAAGTGCCTGAGAACACGCCTTCAATATGGGTAATACTGTCGCCACTGTTTTGTAAATCAGCTAACGCAAAATTAATTGGTAAACCCGCACCAACACTGGTGTTATAACGCCATAATAAGTTACGCTCAGCTAAATTACGGCGTAAATTTTGATACCAGTCATTATTTGCAGTGCCCGCATATTTATTAGCACTGATCAGGTGACAATCTAAATTTACAAACGCCGGGTAAAGCTTACTAAACGCTTCACTAGCAGTAATATCAATCAGCACTTTGTGTTCGTAATCGAGTTCGCTGATACGTGTCAGTAAATCAGCTTCTTGGTAATCTATTGCTTCGTTTTGCCACTGCGACTGCCATTGCTCAAGCACGATACCACTTGGGCTGAACAACATAGAGCGCGAGCGTAATAAACCAACCAGCTTTACGCTAAAATGCTGTTGCAAACGATTAAGTTGCTGACTAAGTTGCTCAATAAATACTTCACCAACATTACCAAGGCCAGCAACAATAATGGCAAGCTCTTGGCCTTTGTTAATCAGCTTATCATGCAATAAGGTCAACACATCACTATCAATAGATTGATCCGTTAGTAGTAATATGTAGTCTGCATCTTGATGGCTAAAGCGCGGCACTAAACTTTGCTCACTAAGCACTTGCGTTGCTTGTTCAAATAATTGCGCTACATCATTTCGTGGCGCCACAACAGCGCAACCATGTAAGTTCGACTCAATAATATTAGCGCGCCCTTGCAAATGACTCACCACCTGATGAGTCGCTGCTGCCGGCACTAGTAAGTAGGTATCGCCGTTTTTAATAAAATGATGCAAGCTGTGTTGAATAAGCTGACTTAATTCGCCAATTTCACCGCCACGCAGCTGATCAATGCGCAGTAAATCAATATTTTCTAAGGTAGTGATAAAACGCTTAGCTTTGCTGTAACCTTCTTTGACAATTTCTGTCGCGCTAGCTTCGCTGTCGTAACTACTGCGAACGACTAACTTGATATCAGTATTTTTTAATGGCGAGAGAGTTTTAGCATGTAACACTGGGTTGCCCAAACGCGCCAGTAAGTTTGCTTGGCCACGACATACTTTAGAATACTTAATCGCTTTTTTTACTTTACGAGGGTCGGTACTAAACACCCCTTGGGTATCAGTCCAAATTGATACCTGACTAGCATGACAATAACTGCTTAACAAAGTCGCGCTGTAATCACTGCCATTGCGCCCCAAAGTAACGGTATTTGCTTGGCAATCAGCGGCTATAAAACCAGTAACAATATTAATGCAATTGGCTGAAATTAACTCGGCACAGGCTTGTTGATTTTTTTGATGTAATAATTGCCCATCATTAAGGGTAAACAATTGACGAGCATCAACATCTTGAGCTGTAACATTTAACTGTTTTAAATAGCTAGCCAATAATCGTGCCGACCAAACTTCACCGTGAGCAAGCAATGCGGCTTCCTGTAAGCTTTGCTGTTGAGTTTGCTGTGCAATTAAGGCTAGCTCCTGTTCTAATACGTTTAATGCCGTATGTCGCGCTGCTGGACTCAATAACTGCTCGATCAAAGTACGTTGATGATTATCAAGCTGCAATAATATATCACTCACTGCCTGTTGATCACCTTGCTGGTAACTCTGCCATAGCGTAACTAACGTATTGGTAGTTTTACCGGCTGCGGATACCACCACACAATCACCGGCTTCCGTATGGGCTAGAATAATATTTGCTACGGCCTGATAACGCTCTGCAGAACTAAGGCTAGAACCACCAAATTTATGAACTATATTTACCATTTTTTATTACCACAAAGCCGTATGTGCAGGAGTCAGTTTAAATGAGTTTGATTGCTCATCATCTTGTTGTTGAACAGAGGAAGCAATTACTTTTACGCCGTGCTGAGCTTGACCTGGTTTCACTTTATTGAATACACGATCTAAGTCAGCGATTAAATCTTTTACATCTTCAATGCCCACCGAAATACGGATCAGGGTATCACCTACTCCCGCAGCAAGACGAGCAGTTGCCTCCATACCTGCGTGGGTCATAGTTGCAGGGTGACAAATCAAACTCTCAACCCCACCTAATGACTCAGCTAAGCTAAATTCTTCTAAGCTGGTCAAAAATTCTGCAGCATTATTAATATCACCTTTGATATCAAAGCTTACCATGCCACCAAAACCACGTTGCTGCTGTTTAGCGAGTTCATGCTGTGGATGAGATACTAATCCAGGGTAATATACTTGGCTTACATAAGGGGAGTTTTCTAGATATTGGGCAATAATAAAGGCATTTTCTTGATGCTGACGTAAACGAACATTCAAAGTACGTAAACCACGTAACGTTAAGTAGCTATCAAACGGGGCACCGGTAATGCCAATGTTATTAGCCCACCAAGCAAGCTCATCACCCAACTCTTGGGTAGCGGCGATCACCGCACCACCAACAACATCTGAGTGACCGTTAATATATTTAGTGGTCGAATGCACCACAATATCAACACCAAACTCAATTGGGTTTTGCAAAGCAGGTGATAAAAATGTGTTATCGGCACCAACCAACGCACCGCACTGCTTAGCAATCGTGGTGATCGCTTTAATATCGGTTAACCGTAAGATAGGATTACTCGGTGTTTCAATCCAAATTAGCTTTGGTTTTATCTCAAGAATTTTTTGATGATTTTCAGATTTAGTTAAATCTAAAACCACTAACTTTAATAAGCCACGCTTTTCAAGTGAGGTGAATAAGCGGTAACTACCGCCATAGCAATCATGTGGGATCACTAAGGTATCGTCACTGTTTAGCAGCTGAGTAGCTAAATGCACCGCAGCCATGCCCGTTGCAGTGATAATCCCCTTAGCGCCACCTTCAAGCTTAGCGAGCGTTTCAGCGAGTAAATCACGGTTTGGGTTGCCGCTACGGCCATAATCATATTGGCGCTTTTTATCAAAATCAGCAAATGAGTAGGTGGTCGATAAATGAATGGGAGGCACAACCGCGCCGTGATGTTTATCTGCATCAATACCATTGCGTACTGCAATGGTTGCTTTATTCTTTTGACTCATACCGTCACCTACAATTAAATGGATGTTTAGACGTCTAAAAGGTTAGAGGATCAAATTTAATAAGTCAAAGCATTTATGCGGTTTTAGCCGCAAGATTAGAAGTAAAAACATTTAAGCCTCTAGATGGCTAAAAAACAAGTATTTGACTATCTTTTTTAACACGATAGAATTTCGCCATCTTTGCGCTGCAAAAGGTCGCGCAAACAATTAACAACCTGAGGCAACGATACATCCTATGGCTAAATGGAATGGTGAATATATTCACCCATACGCAGAACACGGGAAAAAATCAGAACAAGTTAAAAAGATCACCGTTTCGATCCCGCTAAATGTATTAAAAGTTTTGACTGATGAGCGCACTCGTCGTCAAATTAATAATCTTCGCCATGCAACAAATAGCGAATTACTTTGTGAAGCATTTTTACACGCATTTACTGGCCAACCACTGCCAAACGATGAAGATTTACGTAAAGATAATCCAGAGAAAGTGCCTGAAGAAGTGAAAAAAATCATGCTTGAGATGGGTCTCGAAGTACCTGTACTCAACGAAGATTAAGTTATCATTTGTATATATTCCTGCTTCAGGAATTGGCTACAAAAAAACCTCAGTAACGTAAGTTGCTGAGGTTTTTATTATTGTGCCATTACCAATTGCAGCGAAGCAGCTACTCCATGTAGTTTTCCGGCATATCAATTTGTGCAACACCAGAATCAATTGCCGCTTGCGCTACTGCTTTGGCAATGCGCGGTAATAGACGCGGATCCATCGGTTTTGGAATAATATACTGCGCACCAAATTCAAGTGTCTCAACACCCGCCGCTTTTAATACTTCCGCTGGTACTGGTTCTTTAGCAATGCTACGAATAGCGTCAACCGCAGCAATTTTCATTTCATCATTAATTTTGCTTGCACGCACATCTAGCGCACCACGGAAAATAAATGGGAAACACAGCACGTTGTTAACTTGGTTTGGATAATCTGAACGACCCGTTGCCATGATTAAATCATCGCGAGCACCATGAGCAAGCACTGGTGAGATTTCTGGATCTGGGTTTGAACAGGCAAACACTACAGGTCGATCAGCCATTAACTTAAGATCGTCAGGAGAAAGTAAATTCGGGCCAGATACACCAACAAATACATCGGCATCAGCAATAACATCTTGCAGTGTGCGCTTATCTGTATTGTTAGCGAATAACTGTTTGTACTCGTTTAAATCATCACGACGAGTATGAATAACGCCTTTACGATCTAACATGTAAATATGTTCACGCAATGCACCACACTTGATCAGTAGCTCCATACACGCAACCGCTGCGGCACCGGCTCCTAAACAAACGATAATCGCATCTTCGATTTCTTTGCCTTGTACTTCAAGTGCGTTGATCATACCAGCAGCCGTTACAATCGCGGTACCGTGTTGATCGTCGTGGAACACTGGAATGCTACAACGCTCGATCAATGCTTTTTCTATTTCAAAACACTCTGGCGCTTTAATGTCTTCTAAGTTAATACCGCCAAACGTATCAGCGATGTTAGCAACTGTATTGATGAAATCTTCGGTGGTATTGTGTTTCACCTCAATATCTATCGAATCTAGACCCGCAAAGCGTTTAAATAATAACGCTTTACCTTCCATAACCGGTTTTGAAGCCAATGGACCTAAGTTACCTAAACCTAAAATAGCGGTGCCGTTAGTAATAACCGCAACCATATTGCCTTTACCCGTGTATTTGTAGGCATTAGCGGGATCAGCAGCTATTTCACGTACCGGTTCTGCAACACCGGGGCTGTATGCGAGTGCAAGATCCTGTACGGTTTCAGCTGGCTTTGTAAGCTCAACGCTAATTTTTCCTGGAACGGGGTGCGAATGGTAATGTAAAGCTTGTTCACGAAAGTCTGACATAACGCGATTTTATCCTGCAAGTAAGTTAAGTTGAAAGTGAGAGTAAGCAGTTCTTATATCTTATAGGGAACGATACCTATATTATAATTAAATTCAAGCAATATCAGGTCTATCCTGTTATATGCTATATCCGTTAATTTTATGCGTTTTGTCAGCATTTTTTGCAAAAAAGCTTCAATTTTCGGCTATAAAAACGCCACAAAGCATCAAAAAACCCATCTTAAAATGCTCATTATGCAACGCTTTAAAGCAAAAATAATGACCTATGACTAAAAACCATCAAAGTAAGACGTTAACAACATTTAACCGCAAAAGACCTAACTTTACCGACAAAAACGTTTAATTTATCGCTTTAACGAGAATGACAATATAGTCAACAAATCACTATTTGTCTGTTATTTACTCGCTATACTGGATATAAAAGTGGGAAATAGTCACAACATAATGAATGCGTAAAGCTGGAGCACTAGAGCAAGAAATAAAGACTAAAAGGCGGTGTTTTTAATAAATAGCAGGCATAAAAAAAAGCACCCTAAGGTGCTTTTTCCGACAAAACAACAAGAATTACTTGCTGCTAAGTGAACCGAAACGCTTGTTAAAGCGATCAACACGGCCACCTGTGTCTAAAACTTTTTGCTTACCAGTGTAAAACGGGTGACACGCAGAACATACGTCTAAGTGAATGTCTTTACACAGAGTAGAACGAGTTTCGAATTTATTTCCACATGAACATGATGCTGAAATTACTTCGTACTTAGGGTGAATACCTTCTTTCATAGAAACCTCTAGTTAAGGCCGCATCGCTCTCCAAACCCGGAGTCTGGCACCATACGTCGTTAAAACAAATTATTTAGGACGCGTATTCTAAGCAACAACCCCACTTGCTACAAGCTTTAAATGTCGTTTTTGCTAATAAAATGAACAAAAGTTTTAAAGAAGGTATTTGCAGGTAGGTTTTCAGCCATAATTTTAGTACATTAACTCCCTTATTCGTTCTTGTTTGGGTTGTTATGAGTTTTGTTGAAGTTGCTATAAAAGTACCGTTGCATCGCACCTTTGATTATCGCATTCCAGAGCAACTCGATGGTTTATCGGTGATGCCTAAAGTCGGTGCGCGGGTATGGGTGCCATTTGGTAATCAGCGCAAAGTTGCGGTCGTACTGGCGCTAAAAACCAACACCGATGTGCCGGTTAATAAACTTAAAGCAGTGCTTGAAGTGATTGATGATGAAGCCGTTTTATCAGAGCGACATATCGAATTATTGCGTTTTACTGCGCGCTATTATTGCTACCCACTAGGTGAAACAATTCATATCGCCCTGCCTGGCGCGCTGCGTCAAGGACTGTGCCCAGATAAAAGCAGTATTAGTATGGTGGCACTTACTGAAAAAGGCGCTAAATTACCGTCTTTAAAAGCAAAGAGCCAACTAAGCTTACTCAAACAACTGGCAGATTCGGGTAAATCATCACTTACAGAATTAAAAGCGCTGGGGTTTAGTAAAAAAACTATCGACAGCTTACTTAACAAAGAGCTGATCAGCCAAACGATTGAACACGACAACCAATGGCAACAACAACTTCCCACCGTAGGCACTAAGCCGACTCTAAATAAAGAGCAAGCAGTAGCCTGTACCACCATTAATCAAGCGGTCGGTTTCAATAGCTTTTTACTAGAAGGTGTTACTGGCAGTGGTAAAACCGAGGTTTACTTACAATGCCTTGAAGAGGTTTTAAAACGCGGTGAACAAGCACTCGTACTAGTGCCTGAAATTGGCCTTACGCCACAAACGGTTAATCGATTTCGTCGTCGCTTTCCTGATACGCCGATTATGCTGTGGCATTCAGCACTGACCGATAACGAACGCTTACAAACTTGGCGCTTTTGTGAAAAAGCCAGTTGCGCAATTGTGATTGGTACACGTTCGAGTATCTTTTTACCATTTTTAAAGCTTGGTATGATCATTGTTGATGAAGAACATGACGGTTCATTTAAACAACAAGATACCTTACGTTACCATGCCCGTGATTTAGCCGCATACCGCGCTTTTCAACATAAAATACCGCTGATTTTAGGCTCAGCAACCCCGGCGCTCGAAACCTTGCATAAGGCAATTCATAATAAATACCAACTGCTGAGCCTAACGCAACGTGCGCAAACCAGTACCGACAATAAATTTCAGCTGATTGATATGAAAGGCCAGCCGGATCAAGCTGGTATAGCCCATGCCAGTCTTGCCACTATGCGTCAGCATTTAAAACGAGGCAAACAAGTGATGGTATTTCTAAACCGTCGCGGTTTTTCGCCTACCCTGATTTGCCATGAATGTGGTTGGTTAAGTGAGTGCACACGTTGCAGCACTAGTGCGACTTTTCACAAAGCCATCGGCCAGATGATTTGCCATCACTGCGGTGAGCAAGAACGCGTGCCGCATCAGTGTCCAGACTGTGGTAGTACACAAATATTTCCTAACGGCAAAGGCACCGAACAAATAGAAGAGTTTTTAACAACCGAGTTTCCTGATACCCCGATTAGCCGGATTGATCGCGACTCAACGCGTCGTAAAGGCAGTTTAGAAAAAGCCCTAGACGATATAAACCAAGGCGGTGCAAGGATTTTAGTTGGCACCCAAATGCTTGCCAAAGGTCATCACTTTGCTGATGTGAGCTTAGTATTGATCCTTGATGTCGACGGCGGCTTGTACTCGTGCGACTTTCGCGCCACAGAGCATTTAGCACAATTGGTTACTCAGGTGGCTGGCCGTGCTGGGCGCAGTGGCGAACCAGGTCATGTATTATTGCAAACTCACTTTCCCGAACATCCTTTATTACAAGATTTAGTCAATAATGGTTATCAAGATTTCGCCCGTTTTGCACTGCAAGAGCGCGATGACGCACAGCTACCACCAATAACTAATATGGCGATTGTCCGCGCTGAAGGTCACAACATAAAGCAAGTGGTCGATTTTTTAACAGATTTAGTTCCAGTCCAAGGTCTAACTGGTATACAATTGCTAGGTCCGATCCCTGCACCGCTCGAGCGAATTGCGGGGAAATATCGCTTTCAATTGCATATTCAAGCGCTCGAACGCCCTCTATTACACCAATATCTCGCGCAAATGGTAGACTACTTAAGTACCAGTAAATTAGCGCAAAAGGTGCGATGGAGCTTAGATGTAGATCCAATAGATATGATTTAAGGTTAGAAGCCCAATACCACCATGGCACAACACGATTTTATTAATAAAAAACCGGGCAACCGTAATAGCAAAAAAACAGCGCCACCGAAAAAACCATTCCCCGTATTATTAGTACTGGTTACCGTACTACTTGTTGGCGGTTTTAGTTTTGGTTTATGGTATGTCAAAACCAATGCAGATCCAAAGCTGGTTGAACAACAAGCAAACCCAACACCTGCAAAAGTGCAACAAGAGTTGCCTAAACCACGCCCTCCTGAATTCATAAAAGAAATCAAAGAGCATGAAATTCAAGTTGAAGTAAGAGAGCTTGAACAAAAAGGCCCTTATGTAATGCAATGCGGTTCGTTCAGAACCCATGGCCAAGCAGAAACCTTAAAAGCTAAAATCGCATTTGCCGGATTAATCGCCGAAATTCGTGAAACAACCGGCACTAACGGTGTCTGGTATAAAGTGCGTTTAGGTCCTTATAAAACCAAACGTTTAGCCGAAAGTGATAAAAACAAACTAAAGCGTAACAAAATAACTGGTTGCGGAATTTGGAATTGGACTTGATTTTAGCCCATTAACCCATATTAACTCATCATCAATCGCTTTTAACGAGTCGCCCCTGTGACTCGATGATGAGGAATAACATGACCACTATTGTAAGTGTACGTCGCGGCGATAAAGTCGTCATTGGTGGCGATGGCCAAGTTTCACTTGGTAACACCGTAATGAAGGGCAACGCCCGCAAAGTTCGACGCCTTTATAATGGCAAAGTGATCGCCGGTTTTGCTGGCGGCACTGCTGATGCCTTCACCCTGTTCGAACGTTTTGAAAGCAAGCTTGAAATGCACCAAGGCAATCTAACCAAAGCCGCAGTTGAAATGGCTAAAGATTGGCGTAGCGATCGCGCCTTGCGCAAACTCGAAGCATTGCTTGCTGTTGCCGACTCCACAGCCTCACTGATAATTACTGGTAACGGTGATGTTGTGCAGCCTGAAAATGATTTAATTGCCATTGGTAGTGGTGGTAACTTTGCCCAATCAGCTGCAACTGCCCTACTTGAAAACACCGATTTAAGCGCCCGCGAAATTGTTGAAAAAAGCCTGACAATTGCCGGCAACATTTGTGTATTCACAAATAACTTTCAAACCATCGAAGAATTGTAATAGGAACTGCTATGTCTGATATGACTCCCAGAGAAATCGTTCATGAACTTGACCTGCATATAATTGGTCAAGCAAAAGCAAAAAAAGCAGTGGCTATTGCCCTTCGTAATCGCTGGCGCCGCATGCAATTAGATGAAGATCTTCGCGCTGAAGTAACGCCGAAGAATATCCTGATGATCGGTCCAACCGGTGTTGGTAAAACTGAAATTGCCCGTCGTTTAGCAAAACTTGCCAACGCGCCTTTCATTAAAGTCGAAGCGACTAAGTTCACTGAAGTGGGCTATGTTGGTAAAGAGGTTGAAACCATCATTCGCGACTTGGTTGATGTATCAATCAAAATGACCCGTGAACAACAAACTAAAAAATTCAAACATCGCGCAGAAGAAGCTGCCGAAGAACGTATTTTAGATGCACTACTGACTCCTGCTAAAGATTCGTCTGGTGAAAGCCAACGCGATGAAGGATCTTCAACGCGTCAGATCTTCCGTAAAAAATTACGCGAAGGTCAATTAGACGATAAAGAAATTGATATTGATTTAGCCCAAGCACAACCAAATGTTGAGATCATGGCACCACCTGGTATGGAAGAAATGACCAACCAGCTGCAAGGCATGTTCCAAAATATGGCGGGTGACAAGCGCACTAAACGCAAACTTAAAATTAAAGAAGCGTTTAAATTATTGGTTGAAGAAGAAGCCTCTAAATTAGTAAACCCTGAAGAGCTAAAAGAGCAAGCAATCTTCGCAGCCGAACAAAACGGTATTGTGTTTATCGACGAGATAGACAAAATCTGTAAACGCGGTGAATCATCAGGTCCAGATGTAAGCCGTGAAGGCGTACAGCGTGACTTACTGCCACTGATTGAGGGCTCAACCGTGAGCACTAAGCATGGCATGGTGAAAACTGACCATATGTTGTTTATTGCCTCTGGCGCATTCCAAATGGCAAAACCATCTGACATGATCCCAGAACTACAAGGTCGCTTACCTATTCGTGTAGAGCTTGAAGCATTAACCGCTGACGACTTTAAACGTATTTTAACCGAACCACATGCCTCACTGACCGAGCAACAACATGCACTACTTAAAACAGAGCAAGTAAGTGTAGAGTTTAGCGATGACGCCATCGAGCGCATTGCCAAAGCGGCATGGCAAGTTAATGAAAAAACCGAAAACATTGGTGCACGTCGCCTACATACGGTAATGGAAAAACTGATGGAAGAAATTTCCTATGATGCATCAGAGCAAGCTGGCACCAGTTTAGTCATTGATGCCGCCTATGTTGAGAAGCATTTAGGTGCACTGGTGGAAGATGAAGACCTAAGTCGCTTTATTCTTTAATTTTAAAACTAGAACTTAGAGCCCAGGCTCTAGGTTCTAGGCTCAATACACAGGCATAACAATGAAACAAGTTATCAAGGTACATCATCATACCGTTAGCAAAACCCTTGATGTCTATTTTGACGATGACACCCACTGTACTTTTAGTAGTGAGTTTTTACGTGTTCATTCACCGTCTGCCGAAGTACAAGGCCATGGTAACGAACCAATGAAATTGGCACTCGGTAAATCGCAGGTTAGCATCAAAAACATCGAGCCAGTCGGCCACTACGCACTGCGTTTAGACTTTGACGATGGCCACAACAGCGGTTTATTTAGCTGGGCATACTTCAGCCACCTACAAGCCCAACATGACGATTTATGGCAAACCTACCAACAACGCCTCGCAGAACATCAAGCCAATAAAGACAGTGTACCGATCAAGTTTGTACCTTAGGTTAGCTTTAAGCGGTAAGCGATAAGTTTTAAGCGGTCAGCGATCAGTTTTAAGTTGCTCGGCGTTAAAGTTGATTATGTTGTTGTGGTTGAGTGTAGTGAAGATAAGCTAAGTTTATAGGAAAACAGCAGCAAGAAGAGCTCTTATTTCCCTAAACTTTAAATTAATCATTCAATTCTATTTTTTACTGGAGCTCAAGGTAACCACCAAACATATATGTACAATTATAAAGTTAAATTACCCACATTCTAGCTCGGTCTGTCGGCGTGGTACTTCTCTCGACTCTTCATTTTTAGGTGACTTATACTTAGTAAGTTGTATATTCTTCTTCCATTCCGGCCAACTATCAACTATTTGCTTAGCTCTTAAAATGTTTTTCTCTGTACTAGTCATTTTTTGTATCATCCTTCGCTGATTTAATCTCATCTAGCTGCTTTACTAACATAACCTCTGCATCTAAATATGACAAGGGGGTCATTGGAACTCTTAGTTCGGCGCTGTTTCGTTCCCAACTTTTAACTTTTCCGTTTTCCTTACGTTTCAATTGCCTACCACTGCTTAAATTCATAGAAAATAAATCGACAAACCGTCGTGGGCCTATCCCAACAAATGGCTCAAACGACACCTTGCCAATCTGACCGGCTATGGCATCTGAATTAATTGAATCTTCATGTAAAATTGTAGCAAAACTTTTAGGATAAGGTTCTATATATAAAACTCTATTCACACCTGCTGCAACTATATGTTTAGCACAGTTATGGCACGGATAAGTAGTAGTATATAAAGTTGCACCTCTTGTCGATATGCCGTTTCTAGCAGATGACATTAATGCTTCCATCTCCGCATGCACAGCCCTACCATATTCGGTGATATCTAATAGCCCTGTACCTTTAAGTAGTTTTTTTCCTTCTTTCAGTAAAAGGGTATCATCAGCTCCGGTTTGATTAAATTTCCTCATTATATTTAGAATTATCTTATTTTTTTGCTCTTCATTCGAATCTTTACCTAAAGCATAATCACGTTTATCATCCTCACCCGTAGGCCAATATAATCCACCACCAAATTTTGGAACATCATTTGCCCCAGTTGCTAAAATATCAGACTGCTCATTGGTTAGAACAGCCCCCACTTGTCTTGATAAGTCTGCGGAACGTAATGATGCTGCATAAGCCATAAACATCGCATACTCGTCAGAAGTTGGAGGCACAACTGGCTTTGAAAAAAGTAAATCTAATGTTCTCCCTATCTGTTTTGATAAAGATTCTGAATCATCTGATGTGATAAAGGCATCGGCCATTTGGAAAACATCTCTAGTACTTTGCCCTAAACCATTCGGGCTTGACTCTTTATCATCACGCTCAATTAGCCTCTCAATTTCGTTTTCAGGCACACCTTTTTCATCACCTAGAAACTTTCTTCTACTTTCGATACTTGATGATATACCAATCAGAATAAACCCTGAACCGTACACTTGCCTAAGAGTTTCAACTTCATCTGGATGTTTCAATGATCTAATTATATGAGCATATCTTTCTAAAGGCCCAGGAGACTCACCCTCTCTTTTTCTATTTACTTCATTTATAGCAAGTAATGCAAACAAATCCCCTCTCGAGTTAGTCTCACGGAGTTTATTACCAATATTCATTGCCGCATCTAATCGGCTATCCTCTTTATACGGACCGATGATAGCCCCATCAAAAGACTTAGCAACTTGAGATAGGTGGATAAAATTAACTTTATACCTAAACTGGTTAAAATAAGAGGTAAATCTATTTTGAACATCTTCAAGGTTAACTCCAACTGGAGCAACTAGACCAATCACGATTTCACAGTTATTCGAAAAATTCTCAATTTGCATAAACATCCTGATGTTATTTTAGACAGCAACTAAATATAGCTATTCCATCAAATACACTTTTTTCACCTTTAATGAAAGAAGTTTATTTTTTAAGCTTTAAGACACCAATAACAAATCCTGTTACTGCTTGCGATTAGTAAAATCAGGAAAAGTTAAATTTGCATAAACACAAGCATACAAAACTTTCTAGATTTAAGTAATGCAATGTAGAAAAATAAAAGCCATAACTTTCAAACAACTCAGGGCTGCTTAAAACTTATGGCTTAGCGCTTAAAGCTCAGCTAACTCCTAGAGCCTAAACCCTAGAACCTAGCTTCTGTTTTTAAACCTTAAACTTATCTATCGCGGCGTAAAGCACTCTTGCTTGCTCTGATACCTCTTCGCTAGTTTGTGCATTTTTTGATGAATGAGCTGAGGCATCTTCGGCGATATCACGAATACGCACGACGTTTTTATTCACCTCAGAAGCAACTTGGCTTTGCTCGTCAATTGCGGTGGCAATATGCGTGCTCATTTCCATAATAGTTTGCACATCTTCGGTAATAGAGTTCAGTAGTTCACCCGCTTTTGTTGCTTGTGCTGCGCTTTCGCCGCCTTGTGTTCGGCATCGTTGCATTATGCTTACGACTTCTTGAGTACGCCCTTGTAAAATCGAGATAATGCTCTCAATCTCTTTGGTTGACTCTTGAGTACGCTGTGCAAGTGAACGCACTTCATCAGCAACAACAGCAAAGCCTCGGCCTTGCTCTCCGGCGCGCGCAGCTTCGATTGCGGCATTGAGTGCAAGTAAATTAGTTTGTTCGGCAATACCACGAATAACATCCAATACTGAGCCAATGGTTTCACCGTCTTTTTCAAGCTGTGATACTACGGTAGTGGCATTACCCAGTGAATCAGATAATTGATTGATCTGCTTAACCGTTGCTTCAACTTCCTTGCGTCCCTGTTGAGCACTTTGATTGGTTGATTCTGCTTTTTTGGCTGCAGCCTCGGTATTATGAGAAATGTCTTGAATGGTAGCTTGCATTTCAGTTGCGGCGGTTGCAACCATATCAGCTTCATGCAACTGCTCTTGCATGCCCGAGCTGGTTGCAGCAGTAGTCTCCGATAAATGATCGGTAGCGATATTTAAAGTTGTTAAAGCTGTATTCACTTCGTAGATCAGTTCTTTAAAATCATTTATGAGACTATTAAAATCGATCGTCATGGTAGTAACTTCGTCTTTACCACTATGATCTATTGTAAGTCGTAAATCATTGTTGCGACGAATTTCATTGATGGTGTGATACACCCGTTCAATCGGCACGATAATCGAGCGACTTGTAAAGTACACCAAAATCATCACCAGTAAGCTGGCAACAATAAAAATTGCGATAGCAATCATTTGTGCTTGTGCAGCAGTAGACTCAACTTGTTGTTTCGTTGCAGTCGTAATTAAAGTGACTAAATCATCACTTTGTTTAACGCTGTCTCTCATTTTACCAAGTGCACCTGAACCTAAATCCAGACCTAATGCAACTTGCGCATCAACTAACGACTTAAACTTACTTTTATAAATTGCAAGTAAACGTAACAGCTCAGACTGGTCACTTGAAGCCAAGTTTTCGTTGCGAATTTGACGTTCTAGCTGCGATACGCCGTCTTCAAAACGAGTTAAATATTTTAGGTCAAAACGCAGCATAAAATCTTTTTCAGAGCGTCTAAGCTGCAACATCAAAGTGAGTAAATGATAGTTATCTTGCTTATTTAACAGCGTTTCCATTTGATGTACAGCATCTCGTAGTTCGCCATAAAGCGCATCTTTAGGGTGCAAACCAATTTTCTTTTGTAATTTTACAACTTTTTGAAAGTCGTCATTATACTGCTTAGCAAGTGCTACAAATTGCTCGACTTGCGCAGTGGCAATATCAAGCTCGGCTGATAACTGAGCCAACATTTTTATTTTAACCTGTAGCTGCTCATATTCTTGATCGAATAACTCTAAGCTGCCTTCTTGCTTATAAAACAAAAAGTCTTTTTCGTACTTACGCATTGACAGTTCGTGTATATCAAGCTCTTCAGCATACTGAATCGTTTCATTTAGTTTCAGCATAATGCGTGCCTCATAGATAATGACGCACAACATAACGACCATAGCGAGACCAACAACTAATGCATTGACTTGTAAACGACGTTTAATAGTCAAATTTTGGAGTAAACTCATTAACAACAGCCTATAAAATAAATCACTGCAAGATAGTATAGTTAAATAACTAACAATTGGCTTACATTATTATTCTTTTTTACTACAGTGCTTTAAAAAATCCGTTGATTTTGAATTTAACCTACCGAAGCCCACAAATTTTGATGTAATTCCTGTGTGTTATGCCACTGTTTAGCTGCTAACCACTCAACTAATGGCTGTGGATCACTTGGAAAATTAATCTGTTTTTGTGATGTACTATTGAGCCAGTCATCCAACGCATTGGGGTTTAAGTAATTCATTACGTGCGCGGCTTTCATTGCTAATAATGTTTGTGCATTGGCGTCTTGTTCAAACTGCCCTGACAATGGTTTCAATAACAGTTTTTTACCTAATTTTAGTGCTTCGCTAGAGAGCTCAAAACCCGCATTTGCGATCACGCCACTGGCATTGGCTAAATCATTTAAAAAGCCACCACGTGAAGGGGCTCGTAGATGAATATTAGCGGATGAACTATCCTGAGCTTGCGGGTGGTAACAATAAAATTCTTTTTCAGGAAAATCTTGTAAGTAATCAATCACACTTCGCAGTTCTTCAAAAGGTAAATATACCAATACTTTATTGTCAACATTGACCGGATTATCATGTCGATGATGAGCAATAAAAGGAGGGATGATATTTTGTGCGAATGGCTGCCAATGCACGCCTAAATAGGTATCAGCAGGAGCATAATATTTTATTAATGAGCGGCGCAGTAAACTATGGCCAAACATTGGTACTTTGGGTGATAAAAATGCAGCTTGATGACTCATGCCTATTACTGGCACTGCTTGGCGTTTTGCTGCCCATGCAGTGATCGGTTCAAAGTCATTAAACACAAAATCATAACCCGATACATCTAACTGCTTTATGTCTTTTAGTAATCTACATATACGGCTATTTTTCACTGTTTGGTAACTATTGACTTGACCATTTTGAGTAGTAAAAGATAACCCCCGAAAGCTGCGATAATTAGTAAACTCGTCCATATCAAAGTAATTCTGCTGGGCTCGCCCTGAAAACACATAATCTACAGCAATCCCCATTTGCTTAAACGCATTCGCCATCACCCTTGCTCGGGTTATATGACCATTACCGGTCCCTTGAATGCCATAAAGTATTTTCATAAGGTAGCCACTATCAAGATTGCCAATAAACCACAGCTTCCCCCCATCAATGCACCAAGCACTACATCAACAGGAAAATGTACCCCAAGTAACACCCGCGATGCTGCGACCCCCGTTGCCCACAAAAAACATAACTCTGCGAATTGCGGGAAATACTGCGCTAAGATAACGGCAACTAAAAATGCGCCAGCACTGTGCCCTGACGGTAAACTAAATTTATCGCTGGGCGTAATGTAAGCGCCTTTTACTAAACAATCACATGGCCGAATTCTGGCAAAACTATTTTTAGCCACGTAATAAATGGGTCGCTCAATTAAAAAGCCCAGCAATAGAGTCATCGCCATAAGCCGTAATTCAGCTTCACTGCTAAGCCAGCCAAAACCAACAGCGATTAATACATAAAGCCCTCCATTGCCTGTTTTTGAGAAACCTAAAGCTGAATTTTTTAACCATTTTGGGGCATTGCCATTAAATAGCATCAAAAACAAACTTTGGTCCAGTTGGACAACTTTTTTTAGCATGTTGTTCTCACTCATTACTTGCTCCTTTAATTGTGCAAACTCTGTACACAATTTCAGCTTAGGCGGTGAAAATAACAATTGAGTGACGCTTTTAAGACACTAATATTGCTTTTCCTGTTTTAGCGCAATAATTGTTTAAAAAGAGCGCAATTTACTGTTATTAAGTCGTTGTTATTGCATTTAAGAAAGGTATACTGAACATCAGCTCACGTATCTTTAGAAAGGATAGAAAAATGGATTACAGCACTTCAGATTTATGCGATCACTTTGCCGATGTGGTCGATGTGCTCGAACCTATGTTTATTAACTTTGGTGGTCGCCACAATTTTAGTGGCCGTATTAAAACCGTCAAATGTTTTGAAAATAATGAACTGATCCGCGACATACTCTCTCAAGACGGCGAAGAATGTGTATTATTAATTGATGGGGGTGGTTCAACTCGTCGCGCATTAATCGATATCGAGCTTGCTGAACTAGCTGTAGAAAATAACTGGCAAGGCATTGTGGTATACGGTGCAGTACGTCATGTTGATGAACTTGAAGAGCTTGATTTAGGTATTCAAGCAATTGCTTCAATCCCTGTTGCAGCAGACAGCACCGGTGCTGGTGAAGACGGCATTGGCGTTAACTTCGCTGGTGTATCATTTTTTGATGACGACTTTATCTATGCAGATAGCACCGGTATTGTATTATCTGGTGAAGAACTTGAACTGGAAATCGTAGAAGAATAACGAGTGTCAAACCACCTACATATCTATGATGAAGCGACTGTAAAAGCTTGGTGTAGCAGTCGCGCTAATGAAAGAAAAGCATGGCAGTCAATAGCCCTACTTGACACTGGTGTTGATCCTTTACAAGCCATGCGCGATGCCGCGCAATTTGGTATTAAGTATGTATTACTAGGTATTTGCGAAGATATCGGGCCACGCGCCAACTTAGGCAATGGTGGTGCCGAAGATGGCTGGCAAGCATTTCTTAAGCGCTTTTTAAATCAACCTGATAACCAATTTTTAGCGAACGAAAAAGTTTTGTTATTAGGCGAAGTCGCGATCAGCGATTTGACTCTTGCGGCGCGCGATTTATCAAACCAAAATCCTCAGCAACTAACACAATTACGCCAGTTATGCGCCCAGCTTGATCAACGTGTTGAGCAAGTGCTGAGCTTAATTTTTGCTGCGGGGTTAGAGCCAATCGTTATTGGCGGTGGCCATAATAACTGCCTTGGTATTATTCGCGCATTAAGCAAGCATAAACAGCGCCCAATAAACGCGATCAACTTTGACCCTCATGCCGATTTCCGTGACTGTGAAGGCCGCCATAGTGGTAATGGTTTTCGCTATGCATATAACGAGCAACACTTAAATAATTATCATGTTATTGGCATGCACGAGCTGAAAAACAATCAAGCAATTATTGATGCTTTAGCTGCTGCCCAATTTAGTTATGATAGCTACCAAGCGCTGCAAGTGAGGCGCGAAAAAACCTTAACTGAAGCATGCCAGCAGGCACTATATAATCTAATTGATGCACCACTTGGGGTTGAAGTGGATCTTGATAGCATTTCATTAATGCCCGTCAGTGCGTATACCAATTGTGGTTTTAGTGTTAGCGATGCCGAGCACTTTGTGCATTTAGCTGCCAGTCAAGTAAACAGCCAATACTTGCATTTATGTGAAGCAGCCCCCAACCAACATCCTAGTGGTATACAGGCCGGAATGAGCGATGCAGGGCAAATAATCACAGCTCTCGTGAATGCTTATTTACAAGCCAAAGCAAACTAAAAAACGATTACGGATGCTCTATTTGCCATTGTTTTAACCAAGAGATCATGCCAACACTGCTCAGTGGATGACTGTAGTAATAACCCTGCGCAGCATAGGCGTTTAAACTTTTTACAAAATTAAGCTGCTCCAGTGTTTCTACCCCTTCGCAAATTACCTTCGCATTTTGTTGGTTATGCATATCAACCATACCACTTATCAAACTACGAACATGGCTTTGATGACTGAAATCAGCTGTTAATGAAGGCGCTATTTTCACATATGCAACGGCTAAATTTGGTAACTTAGCAAGCCAAATAGGGCTATCACCAAGGCCATCCACACAGACTTTAATACCAATGCTATTGATGCGTGCGACCATTGCTTTACCTTGCTCATCTAAACTCATAAACAGATTAAGTGGACACTCGACAATTAAATCGCCAGTTTGTAGTTGATGTTCGATAAAAATGTGATCAAGGAATTCGATAAATTCTTCATTTAGCATTTCAGAGCCAAATAAATTGATACTCAAAGGCATCGTTATGCCTTCCATGCGCAGTGCCATTGCAAGCTCTGCGGCGCGTTCAATAACAAATGTGGCTAATGGATAAGCAAGCCCTGCAACACGTATATCATCAATAAATCGATTAGCCGATAAAATCCCTTGTCTGGGATGTTGCCAACGCAGTAACAACTCTAAAAATTCAATTTTTTCATCGTGATTGCAAATGATGGGTTGGAAGTACAGTTCAAGTTCGCTAGAAAAATCGATATTTGCTAATTCTTGCAAACGCGCTTGCTGTTCTAGTTGCTCTATTCTCATTTGTTGATGGTACACCACCACTTGTTGTTTTGGGTGGCTATCTAAAGCGAGGTAAGCAAACGAAATTAAATTATCAAAGCTATTTTCTTGTTCATCGCAATCAACGAAACTGGCCCGTGCATTGACTTTAATAGTGCAATTAGCCACATTAAACGGCTTCAAGGTGGCCCCTAGTATTTGATTGATTAATTGCTCATGTAGATGTTTTTGCTGCGCTAAATTACATATAAATGCAAAATTAAGGCCACCAAGGTGAGCTAATTTTTGTTCCCCAGCTAAATTAATCACTTCTTCAATAAGCAGTAGTTGCTTAATACGGTTTGCAGACTGCGCTAATAGTAAATCCCCAAAGTCTCGGCCAATATGCTGATTAACCTGAGCAAACCCCTCCAACCGGATAACCACCAACGCAGCTCGTTGTTGATTGTTTTTACGCCAGTCGTAATAACCTTGTCGTAACTGCTTAATATCGGGAAGATTTAATAACGGCGCAGGCTCCATAAAGTGATTTATATGCGCTGCGTCATCAGCCTCAGCAACAAGCTCTTCATCATCAAAATAGCCAGACATAGCCAGTACAATGCTCGCCAGTACAATTAAATAAAGAGGTAACTCAAGTAGTAAATGAGCCGCTAAGCACACCGTAAATACAAGTGCTGAGCAACAGCTCAAAGTGAGCATAGTCCATTTATTTTGCGAAAATGCCAGCCATAAATGCAAACCAATACTCAGTGCAAATAGTAACTCCAAAAAGTTAAAGCCGCCGCTTAATACTGCCAGCCCAAGTACCCCATTGCTGAGATAGCTAAAGCGCAGTAATGGCTTTTTAACCACGCACAAGGCACAGATCATCGCCATAAAAATAGCGCCGGCTAAAAAAGTAGGCGTCAATATATTGTTTAAAAAAGCGCTCCCTGCAGAATATTCAAGTCCCGTATTTGTTAATAGCGCGATTAAAATCATTTTTTGAGTACAACATTACAACAGACTAATTTAGTCTACCCAAAATCCACAGATTTAACAGTTTATTCACGCCAAATTGATAACTTAATTGTGCTGGGTGGGATATTTGCCAATGAGCTATATCGGCACGCATGCCGACTTTTAACACTCCGCGATCAGTTAAACCCAATGCTTTGGCGGCATTACGCGTAACTCCGGCGAGAGTTTCTTCAGGAGTTAAGCGAAATAAAGTACACCCCATATTCATCATTAATTGCAAAGAACACAAGGGTGATGTACCTGGATTAAAGTCTGTCGAAATCGCTATTGGTACTTGATACTGTTTTAATAGCTCAATTGGCGGCTGTTTGGTTTCGCGTAAAAAATAAAATGCCCCGGGTAATAATACCGCCACAGCGCCTGCTGCAGCCATGGCCTTTACTCCAGCTTCATCTAAATGTTCAATATGATCAGCAGATAACCCATTAAATTCAGCGACTAATTGTGCTCCTTGCTGATTTGAAAGCTGTTCAGCATGACATTTCACTGGCAAATTATGTTTTTTTGCGGCATTAAAAACTCGTCGAGTTTGCTCATTACTAAAACCAACATTTTCGCAAAACACATCGACAGCATCGGCTAAATTTGCAGTGACCACTTGCTCAAGCATCTCATTACAAACCAGATCGATATACTCATCACTGCGACCTTTATATTCCAAAGGTAGGGCATGCGCCCCCAAAAATGTCGTTTTTACATCAATTGGGTGATTTTCACCTAACAAACGTGCCACTTCGAGGATTTTAACTTCATTTTCGCAATCAAGTCCGTAACCAGATTTGATCTCAACGGTACTCACTCCCTCGGCATAGAGGGCATTGAGACGATCCTTCGCGAGCACAAATAAAGCCTCATGATCCGCAGCTCGTGTGGCTGCTACCGTACTAGCGATCCCCCCACCTTGCGCTGCTATTTGCTCGTAACTAACACCTTGTAAACGCTGTTCAAACTCTTCAGCTCTTGAGCCGGCAAACACTAAGTGGGTATGACAATCAATTAAACCAGGTGTTAGCCACTGCCCTTTTGCTGAAAGCATCGGCGTTGCTAATACGTCGAATTTAGGTAAATCGGCCTGTTTACCCAACCACACAATGACACCTTTACGGATTGCCAGCGCTGCATTTTCGATGGCGCCATAAGGTGCTGCAATACTGCAATCCATAGTTGCGATATTGGCATCGGTGATCAATAAATCCCAGTCATTAGCCGGATCATTTGCAGTGATTGTTGTCATATTAACTCCGAAAATTATTTTTTCTCAGTCTAACAAGTCATCTTGTATATACAAGGTAAATATGCCATCTTATAGTTAATAGTAAATTTAAAAGACCATAATAATTTAATGACGACACCTAAGTTCGCACAAATAAAGCAATTTATTGTTGATAATATCCGCAGCGGCGCATGGCTTGAAAACCAACGTGTGGCTTCTGAAAATGAATTGGCCGAACAATTTAGTGTTAGTCGAATGACTGCGCGCCGAGCGTTAAGCGAATTAACCGAAGCAGGTATTCTTACTCGTAGCCAAGGTTTAGGCACGTTTGTTGCCAGTTTTAAATCACAATCATCATTGCTTGAAATTAAAAATATAGCAGATGAAGTCAAAGCCCGTAACGGCAATTACAGCTGTACAGTATTAGTGCTTGAATCTATCAGCGCCATTGCGCCAATTGCGATTGCACTGGGTGTTGAAGTAGATAGCGTGGTGTATCGCAGTGTATTAGTGCATAACGAAAACGAACAGCCACTGCAAGTTGAGGAGCGCTTTGTTAACCCGGCCCTAGCAACAAGCTACCTTCAACAAGATTTTACTGCGTTAACTCCGCACGAATATTTATCGAGCGTCGCACCATTAACTGAAGCGCGCCATACGGTAGAAGCAATAATGCCTAACAGCGAAATGTGCCAATGGCTTAATTTATACCATGAAGAGCCATGCTTACAGGTGATTAGGCGTACTTGGTCATCATCTGGGATTGTTAGTTTTGCCCGTTTAGTATCACCGGGTAGTAAGTATCGCTTAGGCGGACATTTAACTTTTAAAAAGTAATATGTAAAAAATAACATTAGAAAGAATATAAAAATCAAAATGATGCGCTTCACAGCGTATTTTTTGAAACCAATAAGCTTGTATATACAACAGGAGTAATCTATGAACAACAGACTTGATGAATCTCGCGTTATTCGCGCCCCACACGGCGATAAAATCAGCGCTAAGAGCTGGCTCACCGAAGCAGCTAAGCGCATGTTAATGAATAATTTAGATCCTGAAGTAGCCGAACATCCACATGCTTTAGTTGTGTACGGTGGGATTGGTCGTGCAGCGCGTGATTGGCCTTGCTTTGATAAAATCATCGAAACTCTCGACAGACTCGAAGACGACGAAACGCTACTCGTACAATCAGGCAAACCTGTTGGGGTATTTAAAACTCACAGTAATGCACCGCGAGTATTAATTGCCAACTCAAACTTAGTACCTCACTGGGCTAATTGGGAGCATTTTAACGAGCTCGATAAACTTGGTTTGATGATGTATGGGCAAATGACTGCGGGATCATGGATCTACATTGGATCACAAGGCATAGTACAAGGTACCTACGAAACCTTTGTAGCAATGGCAAAACAACATTTTAATGGTGACGCTGCTGGAAAGTGGGTGCTAACCGGTGGCTTAGGCGGTATGGGCGGCGCGCAGCCACTTGCGGCAACCATGGCGGGATTTAGCGCACTCGTAGTTGAATGCGATGAAACGCGTATCGATTTTCGGATCAAAACCCGCTATGTGGATGTTAAAGCAACCGATTTAGATCATGCACTGGAGCTTATCAACGAGGCGTGTGGCAAAGGCGAAGCGCTGTCAGTCGGCTTACTTGGTAATGCCGCTGATGTATTTAGTGAGCTTGTTAACCGAGCTATTACTCCCGATGTAGTGACCGATCAAACCTCTGCTCACGACCCGTTGAATGGCTATTTACCGCAAGGTTGGAGCATGCAACACGCGGCTAAAATGCGTGAACAAGATCCACAAGCGGTTGTCAAAGCAGCTAAGCAATCTATGGCTGTGCAAGTCAACGCAATGTTAGCACTACAACAAGCTGGTGCTGCAACAACTGACTACGGCAATAACATTCGTCAAATGGCATTTGACGAAGGCGTAACAAATGCCTTTGATTTCCCAGGTTTTGTGCCAGCTTATATTCGTCCATTATTTTGCGAAGGAATTGGTCCATTCCGTTGGGTGGCATTATCAGGCGATCCTGAAGATATTTATAAAACCGACGCAAAAGTGAAAGAGCTTATTCCTGACGACAAACACTTACATAACTGGCTTGATATGGCTCGTGAACGTATTCAATTCCAGGGCTTACCTGCTCGTATTTGCTGGGTTGGCTTAAAAGACCGCGCTCGTTTAGCGCTGGCGTTTAATGAGATGGTCAAAAATGGTGAGCTTAAAGCACCGATTGTGATCGGCCGTGACCATTTAGACTCAGGCTCAGTTGCGAGTCCAAACCGTGAAACCGAAGCAATGAAAGACGGCTCAGATGCAGTATCAGATTGGCCATTACTTAATGCATTACTGAATACCGCAGGAGGTGCAACATGGGTGTCACTTCATCATGGTGGTGGTGTAGGTATGGGCTTTAGCCAACATTCTGGCGTAGTCATTGTTGCTGATGGCACCGACGAAGCAGCTGCGCGGGTTGGCCGCGTATTATGGAATGATCCTGCAACGGGCGTTATGCGCCACGCGGATGCAGGTTACGATATTGCAATTAATTGTGCGACCGAGCAAGGCCTCGACCTGCCAATGTTAAATAAGGAATAATCATGTTTAAACTCACCCTAACACCTGGAAAGCTCGATTTAGCAACACTGCGCCAAATTAATTTATCACCAGTGACGTTAACGCTCGCCAAAGATAGCGAGATAAAAATTGCAGCCAGTGCACAAACCGTGCAAGACGTGATTGACCAACACAGAACGGTATATGGCATTAATACCGGTTTTGGCTTACTCGCCAATACTAAAATTGCTGAACATGAATTAGAGTTACTCCAGCGATCCATTGTACTTTCCCATGCTGCGGGCATCGGTGCTTATATGGATGACAGCACAGTACGATTGATGATGGTATTGAAAATTAATTCATTATCACGTGGCTTTTCTGGCATTCGCCTAAAAGTGATCGAATTCTTTATGCAGTTACTTGCTGCACAAGTCTATCCATGCGTGCCAAAAAAAGGCTCGGTAGGTGCATCTGGCGATTTAGCGCCACTTTCACATATGTGTTTACCACTGCTCGGCGAAGGCGAAATGCGCTATCAAGGTAAACTCATTAGCGCCAATGAAGGTCTTAAAATAGCCGGTCTTGAGCCATTAACACTGGCCGCTAAAGAAGGCTTGGCTTTGTTAAATGGCACTCAAGCCTCTACCGCATTTGCGCTTCAAGGGCTATTTCGGGCCGAAGATTTATATGCACAAAGCTGCGCGATTGGCTCAATTAGTATTGAAGCTGCAATGGGAAGTCGTTCGCCATTTGATGCACGTATTCATGAAATTCGTGGCCAACTTGGTCAAATCGATACCGCGGCAATGTTTCGCGATATGCTCGGTGAACATTCACAGATCAGCGAAGCTCATGTGGATTGTGAAAAAGTACAAGACCCGTATTGCCTTCGCTGTCAGCCACAAGTACTTGGTGCGTGTTTAACGCAAATTCGCCAAGCAGCCGAAGTGTTGTTGTGTGAATCTAATGGTGTAACCGACAACCCATTAGTATTTGCTGATGTAGGCGATATTATTTCGGGAGGTAACTTCCACGCCGAGCCTGTGGCTATGGCAGCCGACAATTTAGCATTAGCGATTGCCGAAATTGGTGCACTAGCTGAGCGTCGTATTGCGTTACTGATTGATTCAAACTTATCAAAGTTGCCACCTTTCTTAGTTGAAAACGGCGGCGTTAATTCAGGCTTTATGATTGCACAAGTAACCGCAGCAGCATTAGCGTCTGAAAATAAATCATTGGCGCACCCTGCTTCTGTGGATAGCTTACCAACTTCAGCGAACCAAGAAGACCATGTTTCTATGGCAACTTTTGCAGCACGTCGTCTGCAAGAAATGGCTGATAACACGCAAGGCGTACTGGCAATTGAATGGTTGGCATCTGCGCAAGGGTTAGAATTTAGAAAGCCATTGCAGGCATCAGCCAAAGTTGAACAAGCTAAAGCAACACTGCGCACAAAAGTGAGCTACTACGATAAAGACCGTTATTTTGGCCCAGATATCGAAGCAGCTAATTTATTATTACAGCAAGGTGAGTTGTGTAATTTATTACCTAAAGGCGTATTACCGTCGTTTTAAATAGCAAACTGATAGTTAAAACCAAGTGATTCAATAGCCGAACCATCAATGATGCGTTCGGCGCTTTCGTCACTCGTAAATGTAGGGGGGGTTGTTCCGTATTGCTGGCATTTTTGCTGATAGTAATCTGCTTTGCTTGGATGAGCTGGATTGACGACATTGTAAATTGGCGCTGCAACTTGCCAATTCTCCAACACACTAACAATCGCATTAATAACATCTTGTTGCTGCACCATATTAACGGTTTGGTTGCTCGAACTTTGTAGTTCTTTGCCTGCCACAAAACGCCCAGGCTCTCGCTCTGGCCCAATTAAACCACCGAGTCTAAGTACTTTTCCACCCGCATTTAATACCAGTTGCTCAGCATCAATTAATGGCTGTTGGCGTGCAGTACTTACTTTAATCTCACTTTGCTCTGTATAGGTTAGATTATCTTGATCATAAACAGCCGTTGATGAACACAACAAAAAACCTTTTGCATTCATGGTGCCTGCCAGTTCAATGGCTAATTTTAACGTGGCTAAATAATGGCTATCAGCGTGGCGACTACGTGGTGGTATAGCACACACCCACCACGCATTATATAAATCTAGTTGATGAACTAATTGCTGATCTGCAAATACTAACTGGCGCTGAAAAGCATGTTGATGCTCAGCGCTACGATGAGTGCCTTGAACATCCCAGCCTTTTGCAAGCTGTTGTAAGCACAATGGCCGACCCAACCAACCTGCGCCCAATACTATTAATTGGTCTTTATTTGTACCCGCCACGCAACATTCCTCTTACAATTAAATAGAAATTTGTTCACTTCTCTCATCGCACACAATAGCGATTAAGATAAAGATATGATTAGATAAGAGTGCTTACTCTACTAAATAATAAGAATGTGTGCACTTATGTTACGAAATCTATCATTACGAAAAAAAATCCTGTTATTAATTGGTGGCACTATCAGTGTGCTGTTACTTATTGCCTCGGCTTACTTTGTGAACCATATAGCCGCCTTGTCTCGTCAAAGTATTGAACGCGAAGCATACAGCTACTTACAAAGTGAACAGCTGTCAATGCAGAGCTATTTTGCTCAATATGGCAAAGTTGTAGAAACTTTTGTGAATAATCCTCATCTCGTTAACTGGTTTGACGCATGGGATAAACGCGACCAAACACTCCAAGGTGCGCTAGGCTACGACGAAGTAAATCAAGACTTTATACGCATTAGTGGCAATGATGAAAATATTCTCTCGGCATTTTTTGCCTCCGCCAAAACCGGTGAATATTTTAAAGAGCATGAACGTACTACCCACTATAATGGCCAGCCGTATTACGCTTATAAACGTGGTTGGTGGCAAGATGCATTAAAAATTAACCGTTTATATGTCGGGCCCATTTCAGTTGATTTAACCACAGGTAATGCCTCTGCGGTTGTGCAACAGCCTGTTTATAATAAGCAACGCGAACTAATTGGTTTTGGTGGCGTAGATTTACAACTGAATAAAATCAATAAAATGGTCGAAGATATTCGTTTTAACGGTCAAGGTTTTGGCTTTTTACTCGATGGCGACCAAAAAGTGGTGCATTTCTCAAAACGTACCAACCATAAACTTTCAATCACCGATGAAGGCCCTAACGGTAAAGAAGGCTTAGAAGTACTTGAAAAACAATTTAGCGACACGCAAGGCTTCAGTGCGCTCAACCAGCAAATGAAAAATAACGTCGCTGGTGATGCCAAAGTAACCTTGCAAGGGCAAGAGTACTTTGTGGTTTATAACCGCTTACAATTAGAGCATCCTTATCTAAACTGGTACGTGGGTATTTTAGTGCCACACACTATGATTGATGAGCCAGTAAATGACGCGGTCATGACCACCACCAGCTCGGTCGTTATTATTTTATTAATCATCATCGCAATGATTTTGTGGGCCACACAGATGATCTCACAACCGATCATCACCTTAACCCATATTATGCGCGATATTGCTTCTGGGGATGGCGATTTAACCCAAAAAATTACTATTGATAGCAAAGATGAAGTTGGCCAGTTAGCTCATCATATGAATACCTTTATTGATAAGTTGCACGTTATGATGCTTAATACCGCAGCACAGGCTGAACAACTTACCGATGCGGCGGCACAATTAAAATCGGTTTCGCAACAAACTAATGACGAAATTCAACAAGAAAAACAGCAGGTTGATAGTGTTAGCGCTGCAGTAACCGAAATGGCGACCACGGTTATGGAGATCTCGCGTAATGCACAACACACCAACAATGCAGCTGAGGAAGTCCAACAGATCACCGCAGATGGCGCCACTCGCTCGCAAAATGCACAAAGCGTGATGACCGCCTTAGCTGAGCATATTGGCGAAGCTGCTAAAGTGGTCGCAGGCCTAGAGCAAGAAAGTGGTAACATCGGCGCCGTAGTTGATGTGATCAATTCCATTGCAGAGCAAACCAATTTGCTGGCGCTGAACGCTGCAATTGAAGCCGCCCGTGCTGGTGAGCAAGGCCGTGGCTTTGCGGTCGTAGCCGATGAAGTTCGCTCGTTGGCCAGTCGCACACAAGAGTCAACTGATGATATTCGCAACATGATCTCACGCTTACAGCAAATTGCACAGCAAGCTTCAACTATGATGCAACAAGGACAAGAGCGCGCGCAAAGCTCGGTTACGCAAACTCAAGAAGTACTAGATGCATTGCAAAACATTGCTGACTCAGTGACTAAAGTACAAGATCAAAGTCATCACATTGCCACCTCAACCGAGCAACAAACGGTGGTTGCCGAAGATATAAATAATAGTTTAGCGGCAATTAATCACTTAGTGAACAGCACTGCAGATCATGCCCTTGAGCTTGCTGATGAAGCCAGGGACCTTAACGAGCTTGCCAGCTTACTAAATAAAACAGTTAATCAGTTTAAGCTTAAGTAAGCCAATATTGATAAGCAAAAGAGTGCTCCGGCACTCTTTTTTGTTGTAGATCAATATTCCCTCGACGCATCCTTTTTATACTAACGAAAATGATATAAAAGGTGCGCGTGATGATTAATTTACCCAAATGGGATCAAAGCTTAATAAATAAGTACAATGTGTCTGGACCAAGATACACCTCCTACCCCACAGCATTGTCGTTTAATGATGGCTATCAACAACAAGACTTGATCAGTGCAATTAACTCATCAAACAGTCGCAGCTTATCTTTATATATCCACATTCCGTTTTGCAGTCAGCTTTGCTATTACTGTGGCTGTAACAAAGTAATAACCCGCCATCAATCAAAAGCTGACTTATACCTAGATTATCTTGAAAAAGAAATCATCGCTCAAGCGCTGCTATTTGATAGCTATCAAGTACAGCAACTGCATTTAGGCGGTGGCACGCCCACTTTTTTAACAACCAGCCAAATGAGCCGTTTAATCGCGCTACTTGAGCTGCACTTTAAGTTTGCTCCCGATGCAGAGCGTGGTATTGAAATAGACCCTCGCTCACTGGCAACTGACATGCTCAGCCACTTGCGTAGCCTTGGCTTTAACCGTGTATCATTTGGCATTCAAGACTTTAATGATGATGTACAGCTTGCCGTTAACCGTCCACAAAGTGCTGATGCAGTAAAAAGTTTGATTGGTGAAGCCCGTGAACTCGGCTTCAAATCAATTAATGCAGATATGATTTATGGCTTACCACTGCAAACCCCTGAGAGCTTTAAAGAGACTATTGAGCAATTAATTGCCCTTAGTCCTGATCGTGTATCGGTATTTAATTACGCGCACTTACCGGATCGCTTTGCCGCTCAGCGAAAAATTAAGGATGCAGATTTACCTAGCGCTCACGATAAGCTCACCATGTTTAAGAATACCTTAGAACAAATGAGTAACGCAGGTTATCAGTTTATTGGTATGGATCACTTTGCAAAAACCAGTAATGAGTTAGCTATTGCACAAAATAGTCAGCAATTACATCGTAATTTTCAAGGCTACACCACTCATGGTGACTGTGATTTACTGGGTTTAGGGGTGTCATCAATTTCACAAATTGGCACTGCTATTTTGCAAAATCAAAAAGAGTTAAAGCATTACTATCACGCGATTGATAATCAGCTTGGCAGTGCAATCAGCAAAGGTATGAAACTTGATAATGATGACGTTATTCGCGCTGATGTGATCAAACAGCTTATTTGCCACTTTGAACTGAATATGCAAAGTATTGCTAATACCTATCAACTCGACTTTAAAGATTACTTTGCCAGCTCACTGCAAGCTCTTGAGCCACTAATAGCAGATGGCATGGTGACTATCGATGCAGACTTAATAACCGTCACAGCACGCGGCAATTTGTTTATTCGTATCATTTGTATGTGTTTTGATGCTCATTTACAAAAACAGATTAACGCGACTCGGTTCTCTCGGGTAATTTAATCTGAGTGCACAAGCATAAAAAAAGCAGACCGAGGTCTGCTTTTTTATTGATACTGTAAAATTAGTTAAACACCACGTTTTCGCTACCAGGGGCTGCTTTAAACTCTTCAATGATTTTCTCACAGTCAGCTTTAATTTGCTCTGCATGAGTTTCTTCAGCACGCCAGCGAGCGCTGTCTTGTTTAAATATTTCTTTTTTCGAATATTTTTTACGAGCGTCATGAGTTGGCATTTCTTTTACCACTTCATACATCGCAAATATGCCTGGATAACGCCCTGGAAGGTCTTCGTCATCCTCAAAGCTGTATTGCGACATTAGCACCCAAATACGCAAACACCCTTCTGAGAACTCACATTGCTCTTGGTGCATAGCACGGGCGATTAAATGAATGCTGTCTGCGAGCTTGGCATTACGCTCTAAGCGCGACTTAGCTAACTTAGCTTGCTGCTTTACCTGCTCTTTCGCGATCAGTTTTTTTTGCGCACTGAGTTTATACAGTAATTGGCCAGCATAAAATGCCAGCCCCGCAATGATCACAGCGCCAACACACAGAGCCAAGATCATTATGTTCATTATTTATCGTCCTCGTCATCTAACCATTCATTGGCTAAATCATTCGACAAGTAATGATCAAAGTCACTATTAGCTTCTTCGCTAAACTCTTCATCATCAAAATCATCAGCTTCGTCTTCAATACCAAGCAATTCACATAACACTTGATGACGTGCAATACGGCTGTTGAAGTATTTTGCATCTTTACCTGTTAATAACTGGCCACTTTCATGTAACTCAACCAGCTTCAATAAGCGCTCGTCATTTTCTAGCGCTTCTAATTCTTGCTCTGGTGAAAGCTCAGGCTGAACTACTTTTTTCAGTTCAACTTGTGGCTTCAAGTTACGTTTAAGCTCAATAACTGGTTCAGCTGCAACGGCAATTAAAGGGATTGGTTTTTTACTACCAACACGTTTGTCTTTATGTTGCTGATTACTATTACTCTCAGGCTGTAAAGCGTCTATCGAATTACGTGAACCTGGCTTTGCACCTTTGGTCTTTTTAACGCGTTGTTCTTTCAATGCACGCATTTCTTTAAGCTTATCTTTGCTTAAACGAACAGGACCGTTAGACGGGATTTTACGTGACTTTTTAGTTCTACTCATATCTTGATCATCTCACTTAAGAGGTTTTGAGCAACGCGCATTTTGGCGTTGCGATGCTGGCCTTGCCAGAAGAATTCGGTTTGTGCGGATTGAGGTTGGGTAACTCGACTACTTGCGCACTTTCTATACATTTAAGTATAAACGATGGCTATTGTAACAGGACAAATAAAAAGGCGGTAGAGAAAACATCTCTACCGCCTGCTAATCTGAGCGCCATTTAACTGGACACTTCTCCCTTCGACTTTTTAGTCTTTATTATTGTTATTATTTTTGTTGTTCCATGTTGTTATTATTTTTACCTTCCGTGTAGCATTCCATTTTGTTTTTATTTTAAACTTCCGTGAGATTTTATTATTCTCGGTCTTCATTGACTCTTTTTTAATATTCCTTCGGTGACATCAACCGATGTCTTATCCCCGATAATCACGTCACACTACTTTCCGTGTAGTTTAGTCCATTTTGTTCTTATTGTTTCAGCGACAAGGGTTAATTTACGCATTAATAATTTTGTTACAACTAATTTATATAATTTTTCTTACGCAATACAAATTGCAACATAACCAAAACATTAAATTACAATAAGTTATGATAAAAACAAAAATAAAAATAGGATTTAGCTTACAGCAAGGCATGGTCAATGTCTTACAAGGAAAGAGGTAATATCGACAAAACACAAATACAAAAAAAGCAGCTTACGCTGCTTTTTGTAACCACTATAGATTTTAGGATTAATAATAAAACTAATCTATACTACTTTAGTGTAGTCCACCTAAGTACTTAGAAAGCACTTCGATATCTTTGTCTGTTAGCTTGGTGGCAATATCTTGCATCATGCCATTTAAATCATTATGACGCACACCATCACGGAATTTCTCAAGTTGTGACTTGATGTATTCTGGATGTTGAAAAGAAATTTTTGGAAACTTAGCTAATGATGAGCCATTACCACGTGGGCCATGACATGCTGCGCATGCTGGAATACCACGTTCTGCGTCACCTGCTTTATAAAGCATGGCGCCAACGTCAACGATATCTTTAGGTGTTGCACCCTCTGACATGTTAAGTGACGAAAAATAAGCAGCCAAATCTTTCATGTCTTGATCGTTCAATGGCATTGCCATCGCGCTCATGACTGGATCCATACGACCCTCTTTACCACCTGAAGTCATACCTAACTTCAATTCAGTAAGTTGCTTATAAATATAATCCGCGTGTTGGCCTGCAAGTTTTGGGTAGATATTAACCGGCGCGTTACCGTCTGGGCCGTGACAAGCCGCACACGTTGCTGATTTTTCTTTACCTGCGTTTACATCGCCATCAAATGCTGTTGCGTTGCTTGCTGACAACGCACCAAGCAATATAGTTAAAGATAGTGCTATTTTTTTCATGGTGAATTCTCTGTTTCCGACCCTGTATCATCTACAATATGGATGTTGTGATTTACATATTCTACACGATAATAAATTCTCTGGCACGTTTTCTACTCATATTAAACTTATAAATTATAGGGTTTTGACCTAGATTAAGCTTTGGCCGTATCATTTTAGTTGATTTTAGGCTGCTATCTTAGTCTAAATCCGCTTTTTAATAGTGTAGTAATAGTATAAAATGCGCACCTTAAGTGAACTTTAATTAAGTAAAGTTTACTCGCTGTAATACTTAATTAAGTTTCTAGGAGAGCCTGTGCTCAAATCTCGTATCAAATATAACACTGCGTCGTTCGTTACCAGCGCTCCAGATATCACTAAATTGCCTGCTGATACGGGAATTGAAGTTGCCTTTGCTGGCCGCTCCAACGCCGGTAAGTCTAGTGCTCTTAATGCATTAACTGACCAAAAGCTGGCACGTACTAGTAAAACCCCTGGTCGTACGCAACTGATCAACACATTTGAATTAGCCGATGTTGATGATATGCGCCTAATCGATTTACCTGGCTATGGTTTTGCTAAGGTACCGATCGAAATGAAAAAGAAATGGCAAAAGTCATTAGGTGAGTACCTGCAAAAACGTCAAAGTTTAAAAGGTATCGTGATCTTAATGGATATTCGTCATCCTCTTAAAGATTTAGACCGCGATTTAATTAATTGGGCAATTGGTAGTGAAATTCCAGTATTGGCACTGTTAACTAAAGCCGACAAACTAAAGCAAGGTGCACGTAAAGCACAGGTGCTGCAAGTTCGTCGTGAGTTAAGCAGCTTAGAAGGTGATATTACCGTTCATGCGTTTTCATCTTTAAAAGGCACAGGATTACCTGAAGTTGCTAAGAAATTAGATGAATGGTTCCTAGGGCCAATTGTTGCAATACCACCTACTGATATTGAACAAACGCCTGAATCAGATGCTTAATCACACGTTTAAGTAAAAACGCTGACCCGCAGATTGAATGAAATAGCCTTGCTTATCAGCTTGTGCTATTTCTGCCCACTGATAAAACACACTTCTTGATACTCGAGCACTACAGCCATACGGTAACTGTAAATACGGCACATCATTGCCCTGATAATCTTGTACTACTAAAGGTTGTTCGCAGGTTACTAGCCAAGTTCGCTGTAAATTATCCACACAACATAACACTTGCCCTTGCTCTGTCATTTCAAAGCGCCAATTAACGATTATAAAGGGAGCATCATGGACAGTAATAGCTATTTTTTCGATTGGTGTTTTTAAGTAAAAAGTATCCTGCTCTTTGCAAAGAACTGAGGCAAACAGCTTAACCATAGCGATACGAGTAATTTTACTGCCACCGTATAACCACTCACCTTGCTGATTGATGATAATTGGCAGCTCGCCACAATGCTGCGGCTGCCATTGAGAAAATGGCTTGCTTGGCTGCTCAAGTGCAGTGGCAAGCTCATTCAAAGAGTGCATTATTTAAGCTTGTTCATCGTTAATGAAAAACTAACCGGTACTGCCGTTGCTATCGATGGTAAACCTGCTAACTTTTGCAATTGCATAATGCCATCAATGACAGCAAAGTCTGCGCCATTAATGATAATTGGGCTCATTGATGAAACGCTGATATCCCCTTGCGATGACAAGTTGGCGATAACATCCAGTGTAATCTCTTTCTTAGCACCATGAAAATCAAGTTCAGCACTAATACCTTTAAATACATGTTGGCCAGGCTTAAGCGCTTTTAATTGCTTGCTTAAATTAGCTGTTATGGTTGCGGTTGGAAACTTCGCTGTTTCAAATAACAACTTGGTCATGCGTTCATTACGAATAGGGATCATCGTTTCAACTGAGCTCAGATCAATATCGACTGATAAAGAGCCATTTTCAGCTAAACTACCTGACACATTTTTGAAGTGATGCACTTCAGCAATACTATTTGACTTAATAGACACAAAACTTACTTTGCTTTGATCATTGTTAACCTGCCAGTCAGCACAGGCAACACCAGAGACTAATAGGCTTGATAACGAAAGACCTAATATCGCAATTGATTTAACCATCACGCATTCCTTTCAAAATGAAAATGAGATTCAATGGTATCACTTGTTCTATGAAGTGCAATCAATAGCATAATAAATAACAGAGACAAAAAAACGACCCAACAAATTAATGCTGGGCCGGTATAGCAAACTGGGGAGAAGCTATCAATACGAGCACCCTTTCGAGTGCATCATCAACAGGATGTCCTACAGGATGAGGACGACGCGGACTTTACCAAACTAACCATGATAAATAAACTAAATACAGGTACTAACTAGTCGAATTGATAAACATATAACTAATACTACAAATTGCATGTTAATTTAACTTAATATTAACATTGAATTTCAGCTCAAAATTTGCTCTATTAACTAATTAGAATAAAAAATCCACACACTTTGTCTGTAAACAGCAGTTCAAAGCGTGATCAAACACACACAATAAAAGAGCACTGATCATGAAAAAAATAACCACTCTATACTTATGCTGCCTGCTGTTTATCTTCAGTAATAGCGCTAATGCAGGCTATACCCAAACTAAATACCCAATTGTATTAGCACATGGTTTGATGGGTTTTGACGATGTATTAGGTGTCGATTATTTTTATCGGGTACCAGCAAGCCTCAGTCGTGATGGCGCACAGGTTTTCGTCACGGCCGTATCCTCGCTGAATAGCTCTGAACAACGAGGCGAGCAGTTACTACAGCAAGTTGAACAGATTATTGCGCTAACTGGTACAACAAAAGTAAATCTCATTGGTCATAGTCAAGGCGCGCAAAGTATTCGCTATGTTGCCTCACTACGCCCCGACTTAGTTGCCTCTGCGACCAGTGTTGGCGGTGTTAATTTTGGTAGCCCTGTTGCTGATGTGGTGCGCCAAGGACTGACTCCTGGATCTAAGCTAGAAGGTATAGCTAAAACAGCTTTTGATGCATTTGGCGGGTTAATCGCATTACTCTCTGACAATAGTCAGTTACCACAAGATGCGCTTGGTGCACTGGAGAGCTTAACCACTGAGGGCGCGCTGGCCTTTAATCAAAAATATCCAGAAGGCCTACCTGCTGAGCAATGCCAGCAAGGACCTATGTATGCCAGTAATGGCGTATATTACTTTTCTTGGAGTGGCACTCGAACTTTAACAAATATATTTGACCCATCAGATGCAGCACTGGCGATCACTGCAATACTGATCCCAGGCGATGACGATGGCTTAGTCTCTCGTTGTAGTAGCCATTTAGGTTATGTATTAAAAGATAATTACCGCATGAATCACCTTGATGAAGTGAATCAACTGATTGGCTTTCATCATTTATTTACAACCGATCCACTGACAGTCTACCGTCAACATGCTAATCGCTTAAAAAAATTAGGCTTATAAACAATGAAGCGGTTGCTCATTTTAGTGCTAGTGATATCTATCACTAGCACAGCTATGATTTTTTTACTCAGCGACGATAAGCTTACAAGTGCAACGCCACCACATATCGATCAACCGATGGCAATCGATAGCATTTTTGAACACGTTATTTTAGCTAGCCAAGAGTCCGGTGAGTTTAGTGCTTCGCAGGCTCTAGAACAGTGCGAAAAGTTAGCTGCATGCGAAATCAATAGTGAGTTATTTAATCGCTACCTCAGCTTTAAAATAGCGCTGGCAGAGCTGCAGCAACAACTCGCTCATTTGCCGCTAAGCGAACAATTAATTGCAATGATCGCTTTTCAACAACGCTACTTCAATGCAGCTGAAATTACTCTTTTATTTAACGATGATAATGAGTGGCAGCACTATACAATTGCCAAGCTTGAAATTAATCAGAACAACCATATTAGTGATGAATTAAAGCAACAATTGTTATCTAATTTAGAGGGCGAGCAACCTGAGCGTATTACCCAGGCACTTAAACCTAGTAACGATCTAAAAGCTTTAAACACTGAGCTAAAAGATGCCCTGCAACAACAAGACTACAATCAACTAGCAGCGGAATTTGGCGATGCTGCGGCAACAAGGTTAATCGCTCTAGAGCAACAGCGCCGGCAATGGCAAACATTGAGTGAGCAACTCACACAACAAATTAAACAGTTAAAGCAACACTATGAGCCACAACAAGCAGAGCAAAAAATTACCCAGCTACTTGATGAGCATTTAACCACAAATCAAAAGCGACGGTTTTTAGTGTTATATCCATTGCATTAAATGAGTGACCTACTATAGCGTTAAGAAAGTAGCCGAATGGCCACCTTTTAAAAAAAACTG